>JAOZTV010000160.1 GCA_029939015.1 Candidatus Aminicenantota bacterium | reverse complement strand
CCTGAAAATTGTCTTACAGGGTCATCGAATACAAAATCTGTAAATCTTGAAAATTTGGTTTTCTTTTTACTGTACCGAACCTTTACCTCTGCTTTTAAGTCAGAGGCATCGGCTCCATGTAGCCATTGACTGAATATTTTAGCATCAATCGGCATTTTGCCCAAAAACAATTCTTTTTGTCCAAAATCAAGCAGAACTTTTAACCTGTTTGGAACAACAGTTTCAATTTTCAATGATTTATCAAATGTTAAACCGCCAACAAGAACCCTTGCCTTCCAATTTCCAGTAATATCAGATTCATCTGTTTTTAACTTAAATGCATAAAAAGGTTTTAGTGACTGATAAGGATTTAAAGTCTGAATAAGCTGTCCTCTTGGATTAAATAATTGCATTGACACTGGATGATTATTTGGTAATGTATTGTTCTTGTCTTCAAGTACAAAGGTTAAATAAAGGTAATCTCCTGGTCTCCAAACTCCTCTTTCACCATAAATATATCCTTTAAGACCTTTTTTGATTTTCTGACCGCTAATATCAAAATGACTGAGTGGAAGAGATGAATCTATATTTATCTTTAAATAGCCTGTATCTGAGCCATTTTTAGCTTCAATATAAAATGGAATTCCAGTAAGTTTTATAGAGACCATACCAGAACGGTTAGTTATTCCCCTACCTATTGATTGACCTTGAAAATTGAATACTTGAATATTTGCAGATGAGATTATTTTTGCCGTACGAATATCAGTTGTTACAAGTTTAAGGATACTATTACCTCCCATTTTAGCGATTATACCAATATTTGAGGCAATAAAATTTCGTTCATCTCTTACATTTTCACGATTATACTCGGGGTTATAATATGCATCATAGCATGGATTATTACGGTTATCCCAGTCATCATCGTCTTCCTCTGAATTATCCCAACCGGAGGACTCTGACTGATCCAATTCTTCCGAGTTAATATAAGCAGTTTCTTTAATGGGCTCTGTGTTATTCTCACCGCATTTATAGGCGGAATTTCCTCTATTAAATGAAAGAACAAGACGGAATAAACTACCGGGATTTTTTTTAAACAGAGGACTTAAGTCTAAATTATATCTATTCCATTTTGAAAGAAGCTCTGAATTACCTGATAATTTTATTGTTTTTCTCCAGATATATCTTCCTACATGTTTCAATTGATCCTTACCCTTTAAGTTATTATTTTGTAAGAATTGTCTCATATTATTGCTATAGACTTGAAAGGCTGTAACTTGAACTGAATGAAGATTTACTGCTTCAAATGGCACTGTTAGAGATTTACTTGCTGGAAGAATATTTCCTTTGCCAACAAAACGAACTGCCGGATTAATGGTTTTAAAAACAATAGTATGTGAGCTGGGCTTTGTTAATCTCCTATTCATAATGTTTTGAATTCCCCTCTCTATATTGATATTGACTTCTCCGCGATGAGTTTTATTAGAATAAACTTTTATAAGATTATCGTCTATGCTAAACCTTAGTTTGTGTTCTGATATTCGTATTAATCCATTAAGATTTTGGTTTTTTTTCAGGGAGTCGGAAAATCTGATTAGAATATATTGTTGATCTGTCTGAATTGCCTGGATTTTTGAAACTTTAAATTGTCCAATGGCAGGCACGATAATACTTCTTTTACCTTTTTTTGATGAACCGATTGACTTACCATTCCATTTAAGAATAAGTTCGGATTGTTTCTCTTTTCGCAATATATTGTCAACAGTAAAATAATTTCTCAATCCATCATTATCCTGTGTCCAGGTAATTGCAAGTTCTTTATTATCCTGAGTAGCAGATAGTATTTTTTTTAATTCATTTACCTCTTCCTTGTCCGATGTAGTAAGTTTTCCTTTAAGCTTTTGAATTGAAGGGCTTGGTGTATCCTTTGCAGATAAACCGTTTATTATAATTTCATATTCTGTTTTAATGACAGTAAAATTAAACTTATAATTTTTCATACTTTTAGGAGTATCAAGAATATTGCCCAAATTTAACATAGCAGAATATCTTGTATTTGATAGTAAAATATTGTCGGGAATAAAGATTATCTCCCTGTTACTTTTCCATTTAGTTTTACCTTTTATTTGTGGTACAAATTTGAAAACCTTATCTATATTGATTGACTTATTATCAGATACAGGATTTACAAAGAGTACCCGTATTGGTGATTTTTTTGATATATTACCGGATGTATTGGCACTGATATATCTGAACCATTTATTTGAAGTTTCAATTTTTGTGTTGTTTTCTTTATTCTTTTTTCCACAACCAAAAAAAACAAAAAGTATAATAATGAATAAAATAGAAAATTTTTTTACTACAGACATAAGACCCCCTAAATATTATGTTTAACCTAAATTGAGAGAATCGCTCAATTTAGGTTAAAATTTAACATATTAAAAAATGTTTTTCAATATAACATTTCAGTTTATTCAAATTAGAAGGTCTTAAGTAAAAACTAAAGTACAAATAATGGATAAACAGTATGATGCCTTGGCTTAATTAATTTTTTGCTTTTTGCCGTTCTATGGTTAGCACCGACATCTGTAGCAAAAGACATAATTTTAAAAAAAGTAATTTTACACCAAAGTCCTTTTTTTAATCCTGGATATCTTCCAAAGTGCCTATTGGATATATTGTCTCTAATATATTGGACTTTTCCATTACTTTTATTAAATTTCCTCTCAAGCTCATTTATTACATACTTAACTGCTCGTCTCCTTGCTATTTGACGACCAGCGGCATTATTCCTTCCACCATATCGTCCATCTTTTTGTATAATTACTCTTCCTCTTATTTCACTTGTAAATTTAGTTATAGTCACACCCTTTTCTTTATAAGAATATTTAATCTTAAAAGATGCAAATCCCTTAGCTGTTTTAATTACTTCAGCTATAACTATAAACTGTCCTGCAAAAATCAATACCATGAATACATATAATAATTTTTTTTTAAAACTCATTTTTTTCTCCTTTTTTAATAAATCTAATTACTGAACATAATCCTGACATTCTTTAGCTGTTTTTATGTTATTTGACATATTTTTATCAAATAATTTTTTACTAATTACTTTGACTGATGCTGTAATTCCAGGACTCTGTTTGATTATTGAATATGTAGTTAAAAACAATTGCCCTGTTGGTTGATTTGGAGCAAGGAAGAATCTTTTTTTAGTAGTTTTTTTCTTATTTCCATAAGTATAATAGGTGACAGTAGTTTCAACTTCTACTCTTTTGCTATGTTCATTATAAAGAATAACTTTAATCTTTTTTGGAACCATAACTCTAAGATTTCTACCTAATTCAGTATCACATAAACATTGTTCAACAGAAATTGCAACTATTGAGACGTCAACTGGGAACTTCATTGCTTTCAATTTTAATTTGTTTTTTGCAATATTTACCTGACTTACTGCAGATACTGGCTGTAATAAAGCAAATACTAAAAACATCATTCCTAAAAACATCATTCCATTCATTTTTTTTTTCATTTTTTTCTCCTTTTTTTTGTATATTTATATTAGCAATTAATATGCCAAGTTTTTTTATTTTGAAACACTGCTCTCTAATACCCTATATATTAAAGCATTTTAATTTCTTGCAAAAGTAACAGAATAGTAAGCCGACAATATTGTCGATTTGCCAACAATTTTGTCGGATAGTGCTGGTAATTATAATTTCTTTATGATATAAAAGATGTATGGAAAATAATTCAATAAATATTGGAATTGTTGACGATGAAGAATTACACAGAAATTTGAGTGAAAATATACTACAAAATGCAGAGTATAATGTCTCTACTTTTAATTCTGGAACAGATTTTTTGAATAAAATAAATGAGAAGATTTATGATATTATTCTTCTTGATTATAAACTTGGCGACATGACAGGATTGGATGTTCTAAAAGAAATTCAAAACAAATCTCCTTTTACAAAAGTTATTATGGTAACTGCTTTTGGTAATCTTGAACTTGCTGTAGAAACTATGAAGGCAGGAGCTTTTGATTTTATTAGAAAACCTGTTAAAAAAGAAGAACTTTTATTGAGAATAAGCAAAACTATTGAGATACTTGAGTTAAATATAGAGGTTAATCGTTTAAAAGAATTATTACCGGACATATTAGATGATAAAGAATTTATCTATCATTCAAGAATAATGAAAAAAATTGTCAAAATGGCAATAAAGGTGTCTCAGAGCAGTGCCACAGTTTTAATAGGAGGAGAGACTGGTACAGGAAAGGATAGAATTGCCGAAATCATTCATTTTGCTTCAAAAAGAAAAAATGCTCCCTTTGTTAAAATAAATATTACATCTTTTCCTGAAACTTTATTAGAGTCTGAACTTTTTGGTGCAGAAAAAGGTGCCTATACTGGAGCAGATAGAAAATTTATTGGCAAATTTGAGGCAGCTCATAAGGGTACATTATTTCTTGATGAGATTGCAGAACTTCCCTTATCTTCTCAGGTAAAACTATTAAGAGTCATTCAGGAAAAAGAGATTTACAGGCTTGGCTCATCTCAACCGATTAAAGTAGATGTGCGTATTATTGCCGCCACAAATCAGAATATTGAAAAATTAGTTAAAGAAAAAAAACTTAGAGAAGACCTCTTTTATCGACTAAATGTGATACGACTAAATGTTCCAAGTCTCAGAGAGAGAAAAAAGGATATTCCATATCTTATAGATTATTTTATTAAAAATTTCTCGGAAAGGGAGAATAAATCTATAAATGGCATAGATAGAAAAGCTCTTAAAAACCTTTTAAACTATAGTTTTCCGGGCAATATTAGAGAATTGGAAAATATTATTGAAAGAGCAATTGTTCTTTCAGATTCAAACTATTTAGACGAAGAGGACATTGGTGTTTTTCTTCCTCTTGATAATCATCAAGAATTAGATTTAGTTAATTCTGAAAGGAAACTACCCGATGTGATTGAATCTATTGAAAGAAAATATATTGGAGAAGCTTTGAGATTGACAGGAGGCGTAAAGGTTAAAGCTTCGGAAATACTTGGAATTAGTGAGAGGACATTAAGATACCGTATGGAGCAGTTAAATATAAAACTATAGTTTATAAAATGAAAAAGTTAATCTATTTTTTGTTTTTAATGACAATTGTCATATTTTTAAAAGACACTTATGCAACTAAAATAACAAAGACTGATAATGTTTTTTTTGATAATATTTCCTATAGAGATGGCTTGTCTCAAAATTCGGTTTATACTATTGTACAGGATAAGATTGGTTTTTTATGGTTTGGCACAGATAGTGGAGGTCTAAACAAGTATGATGGCTATACATTCACTACTTATAAGCATGATTTTGAAAGTCCTAATAGCCTTACAGATAATTCAATATTTGTTCTATATGAAGATAGTTTGGGAAGACTATGGATAGGTACAGGTGATGGGCTTGACCAGTTTAATAAAAATAGGAATAATTTTATACATTATAAACATGACCCTGAAAATTTGAATAGTCTCAGCTCAAATTCAATTTCATCTTTGATTGAAGACGACAAAGGTATATTATGGGTAGGTACAGTAGGCGGTGGAGTATGCAGATTAATTGGGGAAAATAAATTTATACATTATAAAAACAATTTGCAAAATAATAAAAGTCTCAGTAATAATAATGTACGATGTTTAAGTAAAGATAGCAAAGGAAATATCTGGATAGGTACAAGAAAGGGAGTGAATCTCTGGATTTCAAAATTTTCTTCTTTTAAGCATTATAATAGTGATACAGTCAAAATTAATTCTTTAAATAATGATGATATTCATTGCATTTATGAAGCTCCATCTCAACCCGGAATACTTTGGATTGGAACTAATGGTGGTGGCTTAAATCGTCTAAATGTAGAAAAAAATAGTTTTAAACATTATATACATAATATAAATAATCCTCATAGTTTAAGCGATACCTATAATAAAATAACTTCAATATTGGAAGATAGGGCAGGCAATCTATGGATTGGGACAAGTTCAGGTGGATTGGAGATATTTGATAGAGAGCAAAAGCTGTTTTATCACAATAAGCATAACCCCGAAAGGACAGGGAGTCTATCAATTAATGATGTTTCAGCCTTGTATCAAGACAGGTCTGGAATTCTATGGATAGGTCATGAATTGGGTGGTGTTGATAAATTCACTCCTGATAAAATAAAATTTGGGCATTATTATAATCAAAAAAACAATTATGGTCTATCTGATAATTCAGTATGGTCTTTATTTGAGGATTATGCAGGTGTTTTATGGGTTGGCTCACGCAAAGGAATTGACTTAATTAGCGGTACTGGTAAATTTATAAATCATTATAACTCAGAAACCGCAAAAATAAAACTTTCCCATTCAATAGTATATTCAATATGTGAAGATAATAATCATAATATTTGGATTGGTACTATAGTCGGTTTAAACAGAATTAATAATCAGAAAAATTCTATAAAACATTATTTTTATGACCTTAAAAATAGAAATAGCATCAGCAATGATACGATATATTCATTATTAATTGATTCAAAAAACAAATTATGGGTTGGAACGGCAAGAGGTTTGAATGTATATAATTCAGAGAGTGATACTTTTAAGCGGTTTATTCATAATCCTGATGATTACCAGACTATAAGTGATAATTTTATTCTTAGCCTCTTTGAAGATAAGGGAGAACAATTATGGGTTGGTACAGCAGGTGGAGGCATAAGTATATTTGATAAAGAAAGAAAAAAAATAATTCATTTAAAAAATAAACAAAATAATAATAAATCATTAAGTCATAATAATGTAACATGTATGAGTGAAGATGATATTGGAAATGTATGGGTAGGAACTGGCGATGGTCTTAACAAATGGGATATACAAAGGAAACATTTTATAAGGTATGGTTATCAACAAGATTTAATTGATACTTCAATTGGTGGGCTAATTTTTGACATATCAGGACATATTTGGTTTTCACATACTAAGGGAATATCCAGATTAAATATAGAATCAGGGGTAATTAAAAACTATAATACTACTGATGGTGTACAAAATGAAGAATTCAATAGAGGATCATTTCATAAGAGTAAAAAAGGAGAATATTTTTTTGGAGGTAATAATGGTTTTAATAATTTTTATCCAGATAAAATAAAAAACAATAAATATACTCCAAAGGTAGTACTTACTTCTTTTAAGCTTTTTAATAAAGATATAATCTCTGATATTCCAGTTTATATTAAAAAAAGCTATAATCTTGAATATAACCAAAATTATATTTCATTTGAATTTGCAGCTTTGAGTTATACAGAACCATTAGAAAACCAATTTGCTTATAAAATGGAAGGGATTGATAAA
>JAOZTV010000159.1 GCA_029939015.1 Candidatus Aminicenantota bacterium | reverse complement strand
GAAACTATCTGTTCAGAAAATAAAAACATCATAATTGAAATAGGCATTAAGAGAAAAACATTTGTTTTTATACCGTCAACAAATAATCGTTTTGCTTTCTCTTTATCAAATAATGCAATTTTTTCAGAAAATTCTTTTAGAATTACCGAATTTATTCCTTGTGAAACGATTGCAAAGGGGAGCCTGAATATTGTTTTTGAATAGTAAACATAAGAGAGAGTTCCTGTACTTAGTCCAGATGCAATAAATTGATCTACAATTTCAGATAATTTTGACAATAAAACATCTATGGAAATTGGCCATAATTGAGAATAATATTTTTTATTAACTGAGCTTGAAAAATTAAAAACAGGCTTATAAGTAAATTCTAGAGATTTTTGTTTTAGAATTGTAGCTGTAAAAGGTAATAAAAATATGATTTGCAGGATACCACCGAAAAGAACTCCTATTGCAAGTGAGTATAGTCCTATTTTTGAATTAAGTATTAGAATTGAAGATACAATTCCTACTGAATAAAATACCATTGAAGCTTCAGCTGTGCCAAATCTGTTAAATGCTTTTAGGTATGATGCCATGATAGCAGAAATTGTAACGAGTACTAAATAGGGAAACAGGAGTCTTGTCATATTTACTGTTTCAACAAATAGACCTTTTTTAATTAATCCTGGAAAGAATATCTTTATTAATTCAGGTGTAAAGATAATTCCAATGATTGTAAACACAAGTGCAATGAGCAGGGTTACATTAATCATCGATGAAGCAGCTGTCCAGACAGTTTTTTTATTACTTCTATGGAGCATTCTTGAGAATATTGGAAGAAATATATTGTCCATAGCATTTTCTGCAACCACTCTTCTTATAAGATTAGATAAGGTTAATCCAACAGAGTAAATATCCATTATCTTGCCAGCTCCAAAAACTGCAGCTGTAACAACTTCCCGCAAAAAACCTCCAATTCTTGAAAACAAAATACCGAATGAAGAACCTCTCATTTTTGAAGCAGTTGATTTATTATTAATAGAAATGTCAATTTCTTCATTATAGCTTTTTAAACTGAATTTAAATTCATTATTGCTATTATCCGTTATGCTAATAATGTCATTCTCATGAATCTCAGACCATTTTTCTACATTATTCTTATTAAGTAGAATATTGCCTTTGAACTTTCTCAATAGCATTTTTTTTGAATTATTATCGGTCTTAATTTCAAAAAAAACAGTTTTTAAATAATGTCCCAGGTTATGATCGCTAAGAAAAGAATTACCAAAACTTGTAGAATTAAAAACCATCTCATAGCTTTTTTCATCAAATAATGATTGAAGATAAAACGCTTTTATTTTTTTTTTTTCTACAGTCTTTTCTGAAATTATTCTATCAATTTCATTTGTTATTAATAGTGGACTGTTAATCTTCTTTACTTTACCTAATTTTGTTTTTATGAGTTGAAGTTTTTCTTCTGATAAAAATAACTCTTTGATTTTATTAAAAAGAGGTTCAGGAGAGATATATATATACCTTATATTGTCTTTTATATATATATCCTCATAGATGATTTCTGCTGCACCTATTTGTTCAAGCTCTTTTGCATTTACTATTTGGTGATCTCCAGGAAGATTTATTTTTGGAATTAAAATTGAAGGCATACCCATTGCTGTTATTTCTTTAATTGTACCAGCACCAGCTCTACAAACTACCAGGTCTGAAATGGAATAGATTTCATCAATATTTTCAAAATATTCTTTGATAATTAACTTTCCTTCTTTCTCATTTGGAATATTAACATTAGAAAGCATTTTTATTGTATTGTCATAAGCTCTATAACTCTTTGAATATCCTCTGCCTGTTGAAAAAATAATTGTCAGATCATTTAATGACAGGAGCATTGGCATAATTTCAACCATGACCTTATTTATGGTTTTTGCACCTCCGCTTCCTCCAAATACAAAGAGAACTTTGCTCTTTTCAGGAATATTATATTTTTCTTTTATTTTTTCAGCATTTTCTTTCTTTAAGGAGATAGATTTTCTTAAAGGATAGCCTGTATAAATTGCTTTGTTTTCAGGGAAGAAGTCCTTCGTTGATTCAAAAGAAACGCCCACACTTGTAGCAAATTTTGCAATAAACATATTTAGTCTGCCGGGTGCAGCATTTTGCTCATGAATAAATACTTTTATTTTTAAAAAAGCTGCAGCAAAAAGTACTGGAGCAGCAACATAACCGCCACTACCAATAATTATATCAGGCTTGAATTTTCTGAGTATCAATATACTTTTTAAAAATCCAAAAAAGATAATAATTAATGAAATAATGGTTTGAAAACTTTTTATTTTAATGGGGAGTCCTCTCGAGTAAACAGAGACGAAGTCTATATTATGAGTAAGTTTATTTATGATATTATATTCAGCACCTTTTTTTGTGCCAAAATATAGAAATTCTGATTCAGGGTATTTTTCTCTTAGAGCTTCATATATAGCGATATTAGGGTAAACATGACCACCAGTGCCCCCACCTGTAAAAACAATTTTTTTTTTACTCATTAGGTTACACAGTATAACATAAAAGTTGAATGTTACAAATTCTACTATTCCCTATTGACTAACCCCAATTTCCTTTATTTTATTACTTTATTTCCAAATATTTATTGAACAGTATTTGTTCTTCTTTCTCAATTCTATTTGAGAGAGAAGATTGTAAAGTATTATAATCTTCAAGAAAATCTATCCCTCCGCCTTCAATTGAATATTTTCTAAAGAATTTTTCAGCATAAGATGTTATGCTCTTAATTTCATATTCAAAGGTATCGATGAGTTTTTTTAAATCCGGGTTATTTTTAGCATTCTCATTTAAGATAGGATAAAGCAGGTCGTCTTCTTTTTTTAAATGATCTAAAAGTTTTTCTTTGGCATCACAAAGGACATTACGGCCTTCCATAGTATGGACGCCAAGTTTTTTAATGTTTCTGATTAATGCATTAAGTTCCAGATGTTCCTTTTTTAAGTCTTCAATAAGATTCATAATTTCCCCCCTTAATAATATTATATAAAATTATAATATAAATCTCAATAGTTCACAATAATTATTCCTACAAAAAGGGATTAAGATGGTTTTTTGGTTGACTTTTTTTTCTTTTTATTTGATAATTTATATTATAAAAAAAAGGAGTATATAAATGAAAAAATTAATTTTAATTATTGTGGCTTTATCGTTTTTGGTTTCCCTTAGTCTTGCAGGTAATTATGTAGGTGCAAAAAAATGTAGAATATGTCATAAGGGAGAGAAAAAAGGTAATATTTATGAAATATGGATGAAGAGTAGGCATCATAATGCTTATGAAACTCTAAAAAAAGCAGGAGAAGAAAAAAACCCTAAATGTATTGGATGTCACACAACAGGTTATAATAAAGGTGGTTTCAAACTTGGAGATCCTAATTCAAAGAAGTTTGAAGGTATCGGTTGTGAAGTATGTCATGGGGCAGGTTCTGATTATAAAAAGAATAAAATTATGAAGGTACAGAAAGATGCTATTAAAAAAGGTTTATTAATGCCAACTGAAAAGACCTGTATTCAGTGTCATAATAAAAAAAGTCCTAATTATAAAAAGTTTGATTTTAAATCATTTTATAAAAAGATTGAACATTTTATCCCTAAAAAGAAAAAATAGACTTTTAATAAAAGAAAAGAGGTAAATATGAAGAAAAGTATAATATTAAGTATAGTTTTAGTTGTTTTTTCAGTAATCTTTCTTATATCCTGCAATGATAGTGGAAAGGTAAGAAAATCAACTGAAGAAAATGTTGAAACAGTTAAAAAAGAAGAAGTAAATAAGACTGTCTCACCACATGGCAATATGATGACAAAGCCGACAAAACAGGTTGATTATAAATGGGATGTACCAAAAGGCTGGGAAGTAGGAAAGAGTACTTCAAATATTAGATTGGCAACTTACGAAATCAAAGAAGGTAAATCTGAGGCACTTTGTACAATTATTCCTTTATTAGGTGATGGTGGTGGTTTAGAAGCAAATGTTAATTTATGGCTTGAACAGGTTGGGATAAAAATGGATCTCAATACAAATGAATTTAAAGAATTTATTAGTAAATGTTTAAAATTCAAAACAAATAGTGGTTTTGATGTAATTATGATTGATACTTCTATTGTAAAACAAAAAGAATTGTCAGAATCTCTTCTTGTATCAATGGTTAAGGTAAACGAATATACTGTCTTTATCAAACTCAAGGGTGAAAAATCAATACTTTTGAATAATAAAGATAAATTTATAAGTTTGACAAAATCGTTGAAAGTTAAAAATAAAGAGAATGGAAAATAAAAATAAAAAAGGATTAGGTCTAATACTAAACTATTTAAAACCAATTGCTTCAGTTAAGCTAACTGTAATATGTTTATTATTTTTGGTAGTATTAGTTATTTGGGGTACGGTTTATCAGGCGGATTATGGGTTATATCAGGCACAACAGAAGTTCTTCTATTCCTGGTTTTTTCTTGCTTTTGGTTTTATCCCAATACCAGGGACAGTTCTTGTAATATTGGTTTTAACTCTTAATTTAATAGGCTCAATGTTTTTCAAGATAGGTTTCAGACTTTCAAATATTGGAAATTTCATCACTCACCTTGGGCTGATTATACTTTTTCTTGGAGGGGGGCTAACTTTTTTCTTCTCTGTGGAATCCTCATTAATGATGATGGAGGGTGAAACAAAGAATAGATCAACTTCAAGAGATATCTGGGAAGTTGCCGTATGGGAACAGATGCAAAATAAGAAGACCGTCTATGCATTTGATACTCTTGGTTTAAAAAAAGACAGTAAAATTAATTTTACTGATATTGGAATTAATCTTTCAATTATTAATTCCTTTTCAAATTGTTCACCTATTTTCAAAAAAACCGGTGAAGGAGAAATGTATTTGAACTCTTCAGGTATTGGTTCACTGAATATTGCAGCACCTACACTTGAAGGGAGTGAAAATGTTGCAGGAATTATGTTTTCTGTAAAAAATAAAGACGCAATTAATAATAAGGTTTTATTATATGGTAAGGATAGAAATCAAACCCAATTGTCAATTAATGGGAAAGAAATTAATTTTGTGTTGAGAAAAAAACAATATATTCTCCCTATATTTATTGAGTTAAAAGACTTTGCTATAAAATATTATCCAAATTCACAAATAGTTAAGAGTTATGAGAGTATGGTAACTATTAAAGATAAACTTGGAGTTTTACGTGATGTGAAAATATCAATGAATAAACCTTTAAGGTATGATGATTTAACATTTTTTCAATCATCCTACTATATAGCTCCTGATGGTACTGAATATTCAATATTCTCAGTTGTAAAAAATTCAGGAAGATTATTGCCTTATGTATCAAGTTTGTTTATCTTTGCAGGTCTAATAATTCATTTTATTATGATGCTCTATAGAAGACGCAAGAAGATAATAGGGGAGGGATGAGAATGAAAATAAAATTAAATATATTACTTGTACTCTCTGTTTTATTATTATCTAATCAAATTGCTTATGCAGAGATAAGCTCAGTTGATAATTTTGGGAAAATTGCAGTTATGGAGAATGGCAGGATAAAACCTCTTGATACCTTTGCTGAGAATATTTTAAAACAATTTTCAGGTACTGGAAAATATGATAATAAAGATGCTATAGAATGGCTTGTCAAGGTTTTGCTTGTTCCTGAAAAATCTAAGGAAGATAAAGTTTTTCTGATAACCAATCAAGACGCTCTTGATTCAATCGGTATAAAAAGAGTTGGAAAGGCAAGAAATCGATATAGTTATAATCAATTATTACCAGGATTAGGTAAGTTGAGACAGGTAGCGATGTCAATCTCAAGAACGAAAAGACAGGATAGAGATATTACTGAAAATGAAATAATCTCATTATATAATAGAATTTATGTCTATAATCAATTGACGATGAGTTTTAAGTTTTTAGAAAAATCAGAAAACTTTAATAGTAGAGCTTATGAAGGTTTGCCATTAACTATAATTCCTGCTGATAAAGATAATAAGAAATGGATATCGGCCTGGGATAGTTTTATGAATAACTCAAAAAATATTACCAAATCAAAGAAATTAATGGCTCTTTCAGAATTATATAATGCTTATTTGAAAGGTGATCAAGTCAAATTTGATAAATCAATATTAAATTTTAAAAATGCAGTAAAAGGAAAAAATAATTTTGTTAATGAAAAGAAAATCGATTATGAAGTTTTATATAATAGAATAGACCCTTTTTATAAGTCAAAATTCTTTTTTGGTTTTTCAATTATCTTTTTACTATTTTCATTTGTGTTTTTAAAGAAATGGTTTTATCGTTTGAGTCTTTTTCTATTATCTTCTGGATTCCTTCTGACATTATTTGGAACTATTCTCAGAATGTATATCAGATCAAGACCTCCAGTTACAAACCTATATGAAACATTTATTTTTACAGGTTTGACTACAGCTTTACTTGGTATAATCCTTGAAATATTTAAAAAAAGGAATATTGGAATCTTTACAGGAAGTTTTGCCAGTTTTGTAATGCTTATGATTGCAAGTAAATATGCACTTGAGGGCGATACAATGGGTATGCTCGTTGCTGTTTTAGATTCAAATTTCTGGCTTGCGTTTCATGTTATCACGATTATGCTTGGATATGCCGGAATAGTACTATCGGGTGTCATAGGTCATGTATATATAATTCAGAAAATATTTATGCCTGATAATGATAAATTGCTAAAAGATAGTATGCAATCAATATATTCAATACAGGCTTTTGGTCTTGTTTTTACATTTCTTGGGACTGTATTGGGCGGAGTATGGGCAGATCAAAGCTGGGGCAGGTTTTGGGGCTGGGATCCTAAAGAGAATGGGGCTTTACTGATTTTACTGTGGTCTGCAATACTATTTCATGCAAAAATTGCAAAGATGATAAAACATACAGGTTATGCTTTTGGAACAGTTGTTGGAGTTATATTTGTAGCACTTGCCTGGTTTGGCGTAAATCTTCTTGGTGTAGGTTTACATTCTTATGGTTTTACATCAGGAATTGCAAGAACATTATTCTTGTTTATAAGTTTTGAGTTGATATTTATGTTTATAACAGGAACGATGTTAAAGTTTGGAGAAAAGAGGTTAAATTAAAATGAAAAAAGAACAAATTGTAGAAGTAAATTATATTAAGAAAACAAGCTCAATGATCATTGCACTTATTGCATTGGTCATTGGTTTTGCTTTAGGAATTGGATATAGTAGTTTTGATAAAAAAGAAACAAAGAAAAAAGAATACGTAGCAAAACAGGAAAAATCAAAACAAGTAGATGAACATGATCATACTAATGATGA
>JAOZTV010000483.1 GCA_029939015.1 Candidatus Aminicenantota bacterium | reverse complement strand
AAGATACATTAATATATCTAATTGAAAAATTAAAAAATAATTTTGACAATGAGTTGAAATAGAAAAAATAGTTTTCTTAATTTCTCAGTATATAATACCTATTGTCACTTTTGAGAAGAGTCTACTTTTTTATACAATAAATACTTGCTTCTTAATTTAGCAAATTTTATCAAATCAGCCTTATAAGATTTATCAATTTCTTCTACTTTATTTTTTTGCTGCAACATTTTTCTAATTAAATTATTCCCTGCAATCTTGTCAAAATATGATGGATGAAATTTTAATTTATCAGGATAAATTTCCTTAATCTTAGATATAATTGATAGAAATGTAGAAAAGGATCTATATTCATTTCTATCAATTATATGTAGCTGAGAACCTCCACATCTTTTCCCTTTATATTTTGAGAAAGTAGGAGTAAACCAAGCTTCTCTAAATACAATTCCTTTTAACCCAAGATTATTTAGCTCCTTGGTTAATACAAACCCATCAATCCATGGTGCACCAAAAAGCTCAAAAGGCCTAGTTGTTCCTCTACCCTCTGACATATTTGTTCCCTCAATATAGACCATCCCCGGATAAACTGTTGCTGTATCTATAGTTGGCATATTTGGTGATGGCATTACCCATGGAACTCCTGTTCCATCAAACCACATATCCCTACTCCAATTTTTCATAGGGATTATTTTCAATTCAACAGGCTTTTTTTGAAACTCTCCATTAAAAAGAAGGGCTAACTCTCCAATTGTCATACCATGTCTTACAGGTATTGAATACACACCTACAAATGAGCTGTATTTTGGATACTCTAAAACAGGTCCCTCCATATCAAGCCCATTAATTGGGTTTGGTCTATCAAGAATAATAACAGGAATACCTGCCTTTGCACATGTTTCCATCGCATAAGCCATAGTTGCCACATAAGTATATATTCTTGTGCCAATATCCTGTAAATCAATAATTAAAACATCAATATCTTGTACTTTATTACTATCAAGCCGTTTTTGTTCATCTTTTGTGTCAAAACTTCTCATATATTTGTCAATATTTTTCAACATTCCCTTAGGAATAGCCATATTTTCACCATATAAACTAAAAACTGGTACTTTGTAATGATCATCATAATAGTATGGGACATGGGCACCAGCCTGTGCATCTCCCCTGACCCCATGCTCAGGTCCATATAATGCTACAACATGTACATCCGGATGAGCAAGAAGTAATGCTGCTGTAGTTTTAGTCTCTGAGTTTATCCCTGCTGGATTTGTAATCAGCCCAACACGTTTTCCCTTAACAAGATGTAGATAATTCAAAACAAAATTATCTATCCCTAAAAGAACTTTATCCATTTCTTTTCCCCCAAAACTAAATTTTATAAAAAGCAAACACATCAACAAAAATAAAAACATTTTTTTCATAATATGAATATACCATAATAGAAAAACTGGAGCAATGAATAAAAATTTATATAAATTTGATTTATGTCAGATTTACAATAATTTTTATCAATTTTGCACGACTTTTAATATTTAATTTCTTAAGAATATTATGTATGTGGTTTTGTACAGTTCCTAAAGAAATAAACAATTCTTTTTTCCAATATGAACATATAGTTATTTGTTTTCTTGTTAACTTAGGTATTAATCAATAAAAAGCCCATGATTCTTTGGGTTTCCAAACCCATACCCTATATATGGATCCCAATATCCATATATCCATATCCCGGATGACTGTTCTGTAAGTGTTGAACTTTTTAATCCATAAAATGTTTCATCTCCGATATCATTAGGTCTGTAATAACGGATTTCAAAATGCAGATGTGGACCACCAACTGTACCTGAATATAAATGTTTTGATATAAGGTCGCCTTTTTTAACATTTTTCCCATTCATAAACATTAGGTTAAATTCATCCATATCTAAGTCTATATGAGCATAAAGTGTAATTAGCTTTCCAATTAATTGCTCATCTTCATTTTTTATATCTTTAGAAATTGTCAAATAATGCCTGTATTTTGGAGCATCTTTATAAGTAGAAACATATCCATCATGCCCGGCATATAT
>JAOZTV010000482.1 GCA_029939015.1 Candidatus Aminicenantota bacterium | reverse complement strand
CACCTGAATTACAAGTGACTGTGAGAATAAAAAAAGGTATTTTATCTATTGGATTGGTCTCAAATACTTCTTCTAATTTATTTAAGTCAACATTACCTTTAAATGGATGAAAGATCTTAGAATCAAAAGCTTCTTTAATTGTACAATCAATTACACTAGCCTTTCTAAACTCTATATGACCCTTAGTTGTGTCAAAATGAGTGTTTCCAGGTATAAGGTCTCCCTCTTTGACCATAGCTGAAAAAAGTACATTTTCTGCTGCTCTACCCTGATGAGTAGGTAAAAAATATTCAAAGCCAAGTAAGTCTTTTATTGTATCTTTCAGTTTATGATAAGATCTTGCTCCAGCATAAGACTCATCCCCTATCATCATCTCAGCCCATTGTTTATCACTCATAGCGCCGGTACCTGAATCGGTTAAGAGATCAATAAATACATAGTCGCTCTTTAATTTAAATAAATTATAATCAGCTTCTTTAATATATTTTTTTCTTTCTTCTCTTGTTGTCTTTTTAATGTTTTCAATAGATTTTGTTTTAAATGGTTCTGCATACGGTAAATTCATTTTTTTCTCCTTTTTTTATGATATTTTTTTATTATTAGATAATTAAAGTAAATTGATCATTTAAAAAGGAGGTACAATCACTACTGTCCTTTTTGAAAAATAAAATAGTTGTATTTTCATATATGTATGATACCATAAATTTATTTTTACAACAATATGTTAGTCTTTTTTTTGATTGCCACACAAAACACTTGACAGTAGCAACTTTTTGCTGTATCTTAATATTTTAACATAATAAAGCAAATAAGGAGATTATAATGAACACTTTAGATACTGGATTAAAACATCTTGAAACAAATGATATTATGCAGGATTTTATCAAAAAGAATGAAAACGTAATGATATGCTGTGGTAGAATGGGACCAATGTGTATCCCTGTTTATGATGTAATGGAAGAACTTGAAACTGAAGCTGAATATGAAAAGATAAAGTTTAGAGATGTAAATTTTGATTCAGAAGCAGCAACTTATATTCGTAGTCTTCCTATAACAAGATCTTTTACTGGTTTACCTTTTACAATGTATTTTAAAAACGGAAAAGTAGTTGCAGCAACTTCAAGCATTCAAAACCGTAAACAAATAACTGAAATTCTTGACAGAGAATTTTAATAACATTCAGGAGTAATTTAATGACAATAAAAAAATTTGATGCTATTATTTTAGGTGCCGGACCAGCAGGATTAACCGCCGGTATTTATATGGCTCGTGCTAAGAAAAAAATTGCAATTATCGATAAGGGTACTATCGGTGGTCAAATTATATTGTCACATACAATAGCCAATTATCCGGGATTAGATGAACTTCCCGGGTATAAGCTTGCAAATGCAATGAAAAAGCAAGCAAAGCAATTTGGCTGTATAATTAAATCAAATATTGAAATAACAAATATTGACATTAAGGGTAAATTAAAAAAAATAACACTTGAGGATGGCTCTGAATATGAGGCTCCTGCTATTATTATTGCAACTGGAGGAAGTCCTCGTAATCTTGGTATAGAGTCAGAAAATAAATTTAAAGGTAATGGTATTTCATACTGTGCTACCTGCGATGGAGATTTTTTTCAGGATAAAAATATCATTGTTATTGGTGGAGGAAATTCAGCTCTTGAAGAGGCAGTTTCGCTATCAACATACGCAAAAAATATCAAAATTATTCATCAATTTGATCATTTTCAAGCATATCCTTATGCAATCAAAGAAGCTGAAAATAACGATAAAATTGAATTTTTAATGGAGACTGTAGTCCAAGAATTTTCAGGTGAAGAATCCATGAATAAGGTTAGATTAAAAAGCCTTAAAACTGAGAAAACTTATGACTTGGATATTGATGGAGCATTTATTTTTATTGGATATATACCAAATTCAAAAGTATTTGAAAATATTATTAAATTAAGTAAAAATAACGAAATTATTACTGATAATAATATGAAAACTAATCTTGAAGGTGTATATGCAGCAGGCGATATTCGAGAAAAAAAAATTCGTCAGATTACAACAGCTGT
>JAOZTV010000481.1 GCA_029939015.1 Candidatus Aminicenantota bacterium | reverse complement strand
CCAGCAGGCTTTAAAAAAGTAGATAAACTCGCAGCAAAAAAACGAGGAATGTAATTATACCTAAATAATTTAGGTTATATTCTAATGGGCGTTAATAACGCCCATTTTTTTTTTAAAATATTATAAATTTGAAAATAAAGTTAATATTTTTTTTGTTATTAATAACAATCTCTATATTTTGCGATATCAAGATAATTCAAGAAGTTAAAACAGAAATTTTAGATACTAAATCAGGTATTAGAACGTCGAGTCTTAATACACAAACAAAATGGATTAAAGGGAAAAATATTTTCATTATTGATGACGATTATAAAATAATCTTGTCATTATCAAACTTTAAAAAAAAGAATAATAAAATTATTTTTATTGATAAGAAAAAGAAAGAATTTTTTAAAACAAATTTTCCATTATTTTTTTCAAAATTATTACCAAAGGAATTATTAGCCATTAGAATTAATCAATTACCAAAATTTAAGGTAAAAAAACTTGATTTTAATGAAAAAGTAGGTAAATATAATTGTAAGAGGTATAATATAACCTTAAATTTTATGATGATGATGATGAAAATTAAAGTATGGACTTCTGATGAACTTTATGAAGATATAAGCCTTGAAAATCCTTTTCTAAGTAAATTAAATTCTATACATTTATTAAAATACTTCTACCCTGATTTACCTGAAGATAAAAATATTAGAAGTTTTTATAATCAAACTCGAAAAATCAGAGGTTTTTGGATAAAGTCAGAAATTGAAATGGATTTATTAATCAGAAAAATCACTATCACATCAGAAATAAAAGAAATATCAAAAGAAAACGCCCCAATAAATATTTTCTCAATCCCAAAAAAATATAAAGAATTAAACCTTAATAAGGTTTTTTAACTTTCTTCTTGTCCCTTATTCAATACTATTAAGGATTTTCTTCAAAGAAGAAAATGCATCTGCTGGATTAATATTCTCTCCCTGATTAAATCTTTTTTCATTATCCAAAGTCATAATATTTGAATTTAATAATCTTTTAATAAGTTTATAATCTCTATGTACAGGACTAATATCTATTGGTTCAATAATAACATTAATGTCAGATGGCTTTAAATTAAGAGTTAATTCTCTGTCTTTTAGATAATCTATCAAACGAGTAATAATATTTGCATAATCTGCTCTCTTTATTATTAAACGTCTATTAAATCTATGGTCAGGTCTTACTTTCATTATCCCTAAAGAACATACCTTTATTATCTCACCTCTTGCATACGATTTTCCAATATCAGTGATTATTTTTATTTTTTGTCCTTCTGTATTCAAATATTTATCAAAATAAAATCCTATAAGAGCTGCAAGGTCTTCCTTGCTTAATTCAGTTTTGAAAAAAATATCTTTAAATTTGCGAGGAAGTTTATTGTCAAAAAATTTTACTTTCAAATCGTTGATTTTGTTTGATATTGAAATGTCTTCAGGATTAATATTTAATATTTTTTTGTAAATAATAATTGCCTCATCAATTTTGTCAATTTTCTCGTATAATGCCCCAAGTTTATTTAATATTATTATATCTTCAGGAGATTTATTGATTAATAGTTCATAGTATTTTACGGCAATTTCTTCTTTGCCACTCTGTTCATAATAGTCAGCAATTTTTAGCTTTACTTCCATTAGATCAGGAGAATAGTATAAAACATTTTCTAAGTATTCAACATATTTTTCCTTGTCCTCTTGTAAACTTCTATCAGCCTTAGACAAAAATTCTTTAGTTTTTAATTTTTTTAATTTTTCATATTTTTTTCTAATTTGAATATTTTTAGGAAATTTTATTAATAAATCTGAATATATATCATAAGCTAACTTTTCATTATTTATCAGTTCATAAACAATACCTTTACCTATACCTGCTAAAATACTATCCTTGTCAATTTCTAAAGTCTTATTAAAATTATCTAATGCAAAATTGAATTTATTTTGATAGAGAAATACATAGCCATATCCTGTAAATAGTTTGTCATCTTCAATAGTACTCTTTTGAAAATTTTCCATAGCAAGTTTATAATTCCCATCTCTTAAATTCTGCCATG
>JAOZTV010000480.1 GCA_029939015.1 Candidatus Aminicenantota bacterium | reverse complement strand
TTTTTATTAATTCGAGTTATTGACAAAATAATTTTTTCTTTTTATAATTTGTAATGGATAATAAGTGGTTTTTCAATCAATTTTTTAAAAGACTATCTGTTCTATTAATATTTTTTTCCCATCTATTAATAAGTCCTCATATTTTTTCACAGGAGGACATTTCATTTCAGAAAATAACTACCTCCCTCGGGCTTTCACATAATTCTGTGACTTGTTTTGGACAGGACAATAAGGGTTTTATCTGGATTGGTACAATTAAGGGTTTAAATAGGTATGATGGTTATAGTCCTATATCCTATACAAACATTTCGGGAGACCCTAAGTCAATTAGTGGCAACTATATTCAAGTGATTTATAATGACAGGGAGGGGAATCTATGGATAGGTACTCGGGATAATGGATTAAACAAATATATACCTGCTAAGGATATTTTCCAAAGATATTTGCATGATCCTGCAGATAATAGTTCAATCAGTTCAAATAATATTACATCAATTGTTGATACTAATAGTAACTTCCTGTGGATCGGTACAAATGGAGGAGGACTGAATAAATTTGATAAATCTACAGGTAAATTTTCAAAAATTCTAAAAAACAGAGATATTTCAGATTCTATCAGTAAAATATTGTATCAACAGGATAAAAATATATTATGGGTAGGTTCAATTGATGATGGATTGGGCAGGCTTAATATTAAAGATAATACATTTAAAACTTATAAAAACAAAAAGAGTGAAGACTTCTCTCTTAGTGATAATCATGTAACTGCGATATTATTAGACAAAAATGAAGATTTATGGGTTGGCACTTATAATGGGGGCCTTAATAAGTATAGTAAAAAAGCAGATAGATTTTTTCAGTTGGAATCTCTCAAAGAGAAAGAAAAACCACACAGCAGCAAACGTATCAGTGACATTATTGAGGACAATACAGGAACTATCTGGGTAGGAACAAGTGAAAACGGACTGGCAAAATATGACAGGAAGAAAAACATTTTCGACAGAATAAAACAAAATAAATCTGAGCCAGACAGCTTGAGTTCAAATAGAATTTTGACACTTTTCCAAAGTAAAACAGGACTTTTATGGATCGGTACAGACCGGGGCGGTATCTGTATATATGACAAACTGAAGAGTGAGTTTTTAACAATAAATAATTATACAAACAGCGAATTTAACAAACGAAATGGTTTTATTGAGGCTCTACTTGAAGATATCGAAGGAAACCTGTGGGTGGGCTATGATAACGGGATTGAAAAGATAAATTTTAATCCCGAAGATACTAAGTCTTATAAATCAGAATTAATCTCAGGGCTGAAGGATGAATTTTTTATTAATATATTATTTGAAGACCAGAACGGGGATGTCTGGATAGGTACAAAATTTTCTGGTTTATTCAGATATATCAAAAAAACTGGTCAGGTTATTAATTTCAAAAATAATCCGGATAATATAAAAACATTAAGTGATAATTTTGTAACCGCAATAATCCGTGATAGGAATGGCACTTTATGGATTGCAACCCGGGAAGGTGTATTAAACAAATATAATGATACTCAAGGTGAATTCCAAAGATATACATTTAAAACTGAAAACAACATAAAAGTAAAATATATTTCTTCAATGATAGAAGACAGTAAAAAAAATCTCTGGATTGGTACGAATAGTAATGGCCTAATCCAATATAATAAAAACAGTGGTTCATATAAGTTTTATGAAAACATTCCCGGCAATTCTATTTCTATTTCAAGTAATTCAATCTATGATATACATATTGATTCAAATGAAGATATATGGGTTGCCACTTCAAAAGGGGGGCTCAATAAGTTTGTTAAAGATAAACAGATCTTTAAAAGATATACAGATAATGGATATTTTAAGGAAGATTCAATATATAGTATTATTGAGGATCATAAGAAGTTTCTGTGGTTCATTACAAATAAAAGGGTAATACGATTTGATCCTGTAAAAATTAAATATTATTATTTCGATAAATCTTACTGGATGAAAGAAAATGAAATAATGAGTAATTCTGGAATATTAAGTAAAAAAGGTAGGATAATATTTGGCGG
>JAOZTV010000158.1 GCA_029939015.1 Candidatus Aminicenantota bacterium | reverse complement strand
GTTACCTCACCTATTATTGCAGAATCTAAACCCTCATCTGTTTGTTTCATTATTTCTACAATATGTTCAGCATCATTTTTATCAACAACCATTATCAATTTTCCCTCATTGGCTGAATAAAGTGGGTCTATTCCAAGAATATCACATACGCTTCCAGTTTCAGATCTTATAGGAAGATCGCTTTCAATTAATTTTACAGAAAAATCCTTGTCTGATACGATCTCATTTAAAACTGAGGCAACTCCACCTCTTGTAGCATCTCTGATAAACCTGACACTATCTGGGAATTTTATTATTACATTCTTAATTAGGTGATTTAAAGGTGCACAATCTGAACTAAGAGCAGAAGAAAAAGAAAGTTTATTTCTTTGAGCCATAATAGTCATGCCATGATCTCCAATTGTGCCATTTACAATTATTTTATCCCCTATTTTAATGTCTTCTCTAATTACATTATTATTAAATACTCCAATACCGGCAGTATTGATAAATATCTTATCTGCCTTACCACCTTCAACAACCTTAGTATCCCCTGTAACTATTTTTACCCCTGCCTTATCTGCTTCGCTTCTC
The DNA here is from genome assembly GCA_029939015.1 of Candidatus Aminicenantota bacterium. Lineage (GTDB taxonomy): Bacteria > Acidobacteriota > Aminicenantia > UBA2199 > UBA2199 > JAOZTV01. The sequence goes on along the minus strand of JAOZTV010000158.1, from coordinate 6,847 downwards.
ATTGACATTAAAATTATTCTAAGATCTTTGAGCAATAAACCTTCTTCAATAATAAGTCCACATGAAATGTACTTTGGCTCTGCACCCATTACTGCAAGATCGTTGACTGTACCATTAATAGCAAGTGAACCGATATTTCCACCATTAAAAAAGATTGGAGTAATTGTATAACTATCAGTTGTAAATGCAATTTTACCCTTTCCAACGTCAAGAATTGCTGAATCATCAAGCTGTATTGAATCCTTTCCAAAAGCAGATACAATTTCATCCATAATTAATTCATTCATAAGTTTTCCACCTGAACCATGTCCAAGTAGAATTTTTTCTTCTTTTATTTGCATTTTTTAATCCTTCTTATATCTATAAAACGCAGCACAAGAACCTTCACTTGATACCATACAGGCACCTACAGGATTTCTTGGAGTACATTTTTTGCCAAAAAGCGGACATTCCAGTGGAGTTACAAGCCCTCTTAATATTTCGCCACATCTACAACCCTTTGGCTCAACAACTGGCGGTACTTCTACTGGAAATTTTTTAACTGCATCAAATTCAGCATATTCTTCCTTTAAGGCAAGTCCGCTATCTGGTATTACACCAATGCCACGCCAGTCTGTATCAATAACATCAAAATATTCATTAATAATTTCTTTTGCTTTCAAATTGCCTTCGTCAGATACAACTTCTTTATATGAATTTAACAAGTCAGACTTATTATTTACAATTAAATCCAATAACATCAGTGTTCCAAAAATAAGTTCTTTACTCTCAAAGCCTGTAACAACGCTAGGAATTTTATATTTATCTCTTATGAAACTCCAGGCATTTACACCTGTAATTATACTTGCATGACCAGGTAGGATAAAGCCATCTATTTTAACCTCACCCATACTTAATAAAGCTGCAACAGCAGGTGGAGTTAATTTATTGCCAGGAAGAATTGTAAAGTTATTTATATTTTTTTTTATTGCATTTCTAACAGCAATAGCTTCTGTTGGAATTGTTGTTTCAAACCCTACACTTAAAAACATAACTTCTCTATTTGGGTTTTCTTCAGCTATTTTAAGAGCATCGAGAGGAGAATAAACAATTTCTACATCACCACCATTTGCCTTTTCTTTCTGTAGTGAACTATAAGAAGACGGCACTTTTAACATATCTCCAAATGTAGTAAGAATAACATTTTTTTGTTTCATTATCTCAATTGCTCTATCAAGATAATCATTTGCTGTAACGCATACAGGGCATCCTGGTCCATCTATTAAATTAAGATTTTCGGGAAATATATCTTTAACTCCAGTATGAAAATACTGCATAGTATGTGTACCACATACTTCCATTATATTAATTTTTCTATCAAGTTTAAATTCCTTTAATTTCCTACCATATTCAACGATTTTTTCTGTTTCCATATAATATTATACATTTGTCAGGATTGAAAGGCAATAGACTTGATTTTTTTAATTAAATTTACTATCATTATTAATGGTTAATTTTAATGAAGATTATAAACCTCAATTTGGTATTTTTCATGATTTAATGAAATTCAGAGTTAGAGAAATACTTTTAGTTTCCAGTTATTATGATGCATTTATCCTTGAGGAAGATGGACAGATATCCGAAAAAATATTTAGTGAATATATAGATTTAAACCTTCGTTTTATACCTAGGATCACAAGAGTTTCAACAGCAGCAGAGGCAATTTCAATTTTAAAAAAAAAGAAATTTGATATGATAATTACAATGACAAGAATTGCCGATATGAATCCTATGAACTTTGGTCTAAAAGTAAAAGAATTATTCCCTAAAATGCCAATAGTATTATTAACATACGAATGGATAGAGGTTGACCTTTTAATAAAATTCAGAATTACAAACAGTATCGATAAGGTATTCTACTGGACTGGAGACACCAGAATACTTCTTGCAATAATAAAATATGTCGAAGATATTAGAAACCTTAAAAGCGACATTAAGAATGGTGTAAAAATAATATTAATCATTGAAGATTCTCCAAAATATTATTCAAAATTTCTCCCAATAATATATACTGAAATCATGACACAAACTAGAAAATTAATTTCTGAAGGTGTCAACGATCTACATAGACTTTTAAGAATGAGAGCAAGACCCAAAATAATACTTGCTGAAACATATCAGGAGGCAATGGGTTTATATAAGAAATATAAAAAAAGTTTTCTTGGAATAATATCTGATGTTAGATTTCCAATTAAGACTAAAATAGATCATCTGTCAGGAGTTAAATTTGCAGAATTTGTAAAAAATGAAATACCTGATATGCCAATATTACTTCAATCAGCAGAAGAAGAAAACAAAATAATTGCAAATCAAAATAATCTTGGGTTTTTAAATAAAAATTCACCAAATTTATTATTTGAGTTATCCAGTTTTATTAAAAACAATTTTGGTTTTGGTGATTTTGTCTTCAGAGATAAAAAAGGACTTGAAATTTCAAGGGCTAAAAATTTACATGAATTTGCAGAAAAAATAATGGAAATACCTGATGCCAGTATTATTTACCATTCTAATAAAAACCATATATCAATATGGTTGAGAGCCAGAACAGAATATGAACTTGCTGAAAAATTACGTCCAAAAAAAGTTTCTGATTATAATAATATTGATGATATGAGAAAATACATTGCCTCATTAATACAAGAAACAATAATTAAAACTCAGACAGGTATAATCACAGATTTTAATCTAAATAAATATGATTTTGAAAATTCATTTATAAAAGTTGGAAAAGGTTCACTTGGCGGCAAAGCAAGAGGTTTGGCATTTATTAATGCACTATTATCCAAAAGTGATTTAAAAGAAAAATTCAAAGATATAAATATCAGTATTCCAAAGTCTTTTGTAATTTGTACCGATACATTTGAACAATTTATTAAATTAAATAATTTACAGGAATTTGCCATTAATACTGCAGACAATGATAAAATTGCATCAAAATTTTTAAAATCAAAATTACCAAAAAAAATCAGTTCAAATTTATTAAAAATTCTCTCAAAAACCAACTATCCTCTTGCCGTTCGCTCGTCAAGTCTATTAGAAGACTCACAGATGCTTCCTTTTGCAGGCTTATACTCAACATATATGCTTCCAAATAACCATCCTGAATTAAAAAAACGATTTAAACAACTTGAGGATGCAATTAAACTCGTTTTTGCTTCAGTATTTTATAAATCGCCAAAAGAGTATATCAAGAATACAAATTTCAGTATTGAAGAAGAAAAAATGGCGGTTATCATTCAAGAAGTTGCCGGCAATCAATATAATGAAAGATTTTATCCAATAATCTCAGGTGTTGCTCAATCATATAATTATTACCCAATATCTCACATGGAATCTGAAGAAGGCATAGTTCAACTTGCGCTTGGCTTAGGCACAACAATTGCTGAAGGAGATAGGTCATATAGATTTTCACCATATTACCCTGAGATGCCACCACCCTTTTCTTCCCCTTTTGATTTTTTAAAAAGATCTCAAAGCAGTTTCTATGCTATTGATATGTTAAAAAACACAATTAATATTAAACGAGATGAAAAATGCAGCCTTGCAAAACTAGATCTGATAGATGCTGAAAAAGACGGAACTCTATATTTTACTGCATCAACACTATCAATTGAAGACAATTTAATTAGAGATACTATTTTAGTTAAAGGACCAAGATTAATTACCTTTGCTCAATTATTAAAATATAATAAATTTCCAATTTCAGATATAATAAAAAGCGTTTTAGAATTAGGTTATAAATCATTTGGTTCTCATGTAGAAATTGAATTTGCCATTAATATATATAAAAACAATTCAAAAAAACCTGAATTTTATCTTCTACAAATTAGGCCTATGGTTGCAGGTCAGGAATGTAATGACACTAATATTGATGAATATGAATTTGATAACATTTTATGTTCTTCTGAGAATGCTCTTGGTAACGGAAAGTTTGACAATCTTTATGATATTATTTACCTTGATCCAGAAAAATTTGATATTTCAAAAAGTAGAGAAATAGCCTTAGAAATTGAAGAAATAAATAAAAGATTTATTAAAGACAACAAAAAATATGTATTGATAGGATACGGAAGATGGGGAACAAGCGACCCATGGTTAGGTATCCCTGTAGAATGGCATCAAATTTCCAATGCTTCAATTATTATTGAAGCATATCTTAATGAATTCAGAGTTGATCCTTCACAGGGAAGTCATTTTTTCCATAATATTACTTCTTTAAAAATGGGTTATATGCATATAGGAAAGGAAACAAAAGATGAGTATATAAACTGGAATAATATTAAAAAAATCACACCAACTGAAGAATTCAAATTTGTAAATCATTTGCAACTAAAAGAACCATTAAGTATTTTTATAAATGGAAAAAAATCAAAGGGAATAATCGCTAAGAACTATAAGGTTAGGTAAATACTATCTTAAATAAGCAGGTTCTTCTGTTGTTAGATCAATAATTGTTGAACCACCTGAATATGGTAAGTCTCCCCCATCAATTATAAATGCAATATCCTCTTCAATATCTTTGTTTTTTATAAATTCAAGAATACTCTTAGGAGAATTAAAAGGTATATCTCCAGTTTCATTAACAGATGTTGTTATTATTGGAATTCCTATCTTTTTTATCAACTGTAAAATTTCAGGAGAATCTGGAATCCTTACACCAATTTTACTACTGCCTTTAACCAAATTTTTATCTATATGATCTGCGATTTCAAATAAAAATGTATATTTCCCAGGTAATAATTTCATATATTTATCAAAAAATATCTCAGGAATATTCTTAACTATTCCTTTTAACATTTCATAATCAGAAACAGCAACTGAATAAGGCTTATCTGCCCTTCTCTTTATGTCATCTATTTTATTTATTACATCTATTGAAAAGAAATTCCCACCAATACCATATAATGTATCAGTGGGATAGATAAAAACCTCATTATTCTTTATTGCTTTATTAATAAATTCTACATCTTCGTTTTTTAATAAAGACTTTAATTCAATAATTTTCAATTATTTTATTTCTACCTTATATGGCATTACAAATGCTGGAAAAAATTTATTATAGACTGATATTTTTTTTGTAATATCCATAGGAGACATAATCATACCAGAACCTCCACCAAGATAAGACATTACTAAACTCATAATAGTTGGTTTTTTAGGATAAATAGATATGCCCATTTCTGCATCTTTAAAGCCTGATAGTTTCTTAGCCTCTTTGATTGCTGCATATATTCCACCAATTTTATCAATAAGTTTCAGTTTTTTAGCATTTACCCCTGACCATACCCTACCTTCAGCAATTGGTTTTATTGTCTTATCTTCGTTTTGAACAAGTAATTCTTTTTTAATACCCCTGCTCTTACTTACAAGATTTACAAAATCATCATATATTGAATCAAGACTTGTATTTATTTTTTTTAATTCTCTTTCATCAAACTTTTTATAATCTGAATAAAGATCAGCATAGTCTGATGTTTTTAAAATTGTTTTTTTCAAACCAATTTTATCGTATAAACCTTTTAGAACAAATTTTCCAGTTACAACACCAATAGATGCTGTAATTGTCTGTTCAAGTGCAAAAACATTAGCAGAAGCCATTGATATCCAATATCCACCTGAGGCAGCAACATCACTCATTGATATTACAAGATGTTTTTCCTTTGCAATTAATGCAGCCTCTCTTCTTATTACATCTGAGGCTACGGCTGACCCACCCGGACTATCAATTCTTAAAACAACTGCTTTGACATTTTTGTCTAACCTTGCTTTTTTTAATTGAGCAGCAACAGTTGTACTACCCATTATCGGATTACCAAAAAGTGATTTACCACCACTTTTACCTGAATGGATTTCTCCAGATGCAAATATTACTGCAATTTTATCTTTTCCTGCAAATGGAAGAGGTTTTGTTGTTTCAGAATAAACACTATAATTAATAAATTCATTCTTACCCTTTATTTCTTTAATTGCCTCGTCTTCATATCCAATAAAATCAACCAAACCTGCTTTTTTATATGGTTCATTTGATACAGGTAATTCATTAATCAAATCTTTAATTTTTTTTATATCAATTTTTCTGTTCTTAGCAAATCCTTTCAAAGTTGAATTATAAATATCATCAAGAAGTGTTTGCAGAGAATCTCTATGAGCTTCAGTCATACCGTCCTCCATAAACATATTAGAATAAGTTTTATAATCCCCTCTATGAAATAATTGAGCTTCAACACCAATTTTTGAAAGACTATCCTTCAAAAACATTGCTTCACTGGCAAGTCCATTAAAATGATAATATCCACCTTTAAATAAAAATACCTTGTCAGCAAAACTTGCAAGATAAAATTCTCTTAAGCCACCTGTTTCAACATAAGCATAGACCTTTTTATTACTTTCTTTAAAATCATTTATAATTCTACCAATATCTTCTGTTTTAGCAAAACCAGCACCAAAACTGGAAATTTTTAAATATATCGCCTTAATTCGTTTGTCAATCTTTGCCCTTCTTACCTGATAGAACAAATCTCTTATAGAAATACTTTTGTCAAGATAAGACAAATTATTGTCAGCAATCTTCCCAGAAAGCTCAATTCTCAAAATAGAATTTTCTTCAATCTTTGGTTCTTCATTCATCTTTACATAGAAAAAACCACCAACACCTACAAATATCAAAACAATTATAATAAATATTAAAACACCTACAAAAAAACCTTTTTTCATTATTATTTCTCCTAAAAACAAGCTACAACCTAAATTGAACGATTCTTTCGGCGAATAGGCTAAAGCCTGTTGCACCATAAGGCTTCCCAAAAAT
>JAOZTV010000157.1 GCA_029939015.1 Candidatus Aminicenantota bacterium | reverse complement strand
TCATTATTGACTTATTTTTGGTTATATAATAGAATTGATAATGATTATGAACATGAAAAAAACAAATATTTTTATAAAAGTTGGCAAAACAAATTTTATACAATTAAATTCATAATAATAGATAATGAAATTTACATCCTATTTTATTAAACTAAAACACGAAAGTCCAAATTTTTCTGGTAAAATTACAAAAGACGACGAAATGCTATTGGCTACTTTTGTTAAAGTTGAAGAAAACTTTTATATAATTCACTTTAAAAATCAATATGAATTTTCTTTTTATGAAAAAACAAATCTTAATAGTTCCAACGAAGAAATCACATTTTTGGCTCCATTTCTTTCAAAATATAATAAAAGAAAACTTACAAGGATTTTCACTTTAATCGCTGATGCTAAACCCGAAGACAATAGTAAAACACTTTTAAACCTAATCTATGTTGAAAATTTTCTAAAATGCAGTTTATTATTAGACTTTTTTAAAATAAATAAGGAAAATCTCATCCAACATTTAACAACACAGGAGATAGATAATAAAATAAAAATCATTGATGTCAGTCTTCTTTATATAACCTTATATGATAATTATAAAAAATATTTAGAAGAACTCAATCAGATTATTCTTACAAAATACAATAAAAGAGAAAAAACAATTAAATTATCTGATATAGAACTTAAATTAAAACTCCCAAAAGAATCTATTTTTTTTAAGTACCTTTTATATTCCTTAAAGGATGAATATTCGTTCATTATCTCAAATGACAGACTTACCTTTTCTAGACTCTCTTTAACACAAAAAGATCTTGACAATATTGAATTTATAGAAATTGAAATCAATGGAAGAACAGGTGTATTCTCTTTAGAGGAAATGATTAAAAAAACAGGTCTGGCTTATGCGATTGTAAATGATTCAGTCTGGAATTTAATAGAAAACAAAAAAGTCATTCAATTAAATAAAAAGTTTTTTATCTCAAATAGCGAGTTATCAAAAACTATAAACAAATTAAAAAAATATAAAAGAAATCAAGGCGATATTATCAGTATAAAACTATTTAGAGATTTGACAAACTATACCAGAAAAAACATTATTGTAATTTTAGAGTATATGGATAATGAAAAAATAACTGAACGTATAGATGATAATAGAAAGATTTTATTGCCGGTTTAACTAATGCAACCTAATATTAATTCTGAAATAAAAAAAAACGAGGCTGACAAAAGTACAGACAAGTCTCTAAAAAAATATTTAATAGGAGCATTTATATCTTTAATTATCGTTTTTTCAATTGCAGGTTTTTTAGGTTTTGTATATAAAGAAGGAATCGCAGAAATAACAGAATGGATAACTAATAAAACAGGATTTATTGGACTTGTTATGATAATTCTTATTGCAGACTCTCTAATACCTGCTTTTCCAACTGATATAATTTTGTTGATTATTGCAAAAAGTTCATTAAATAGCAATTGGGGTATATATGTTTTAATTATTGGTATTACTTCAATTATTGCTGGTATGATTGGCTGGAATATTGGCACATGGATTAGAGAAAAAACTAATTTCAAATTGTTATCAAAGCAGAATGAAAGCAGTAATTTATTAAAAAAATATGGTTTTCTTGGCGTTACAGTCGGTGCTTTGACCCCAATACCTTTCTCATTAACCTGCTGGACTGCAGGTTTTCTAAAAATGCCATTTAGAACATTTCTCTTAGCCTCATTTTTTAGAATACCAAGATACTTTATATACTTTATTGCAATTAATTATTCAGACAGAATGATTGATTTCTTTTTTTAAACTAAAACCACTTTTAAGCCTACTCATTTTTATAATTAATTAATAATTTTTTTATTTTAATTTTGGAAAGACCGGAATGAGTTTAGCCTTATGGAGCCTCAAGTAGCCTTGCAAAGAAAAATAATTTATGTTCCGTAGGACAATTTTTGTCTGTCTGAACGATTCATAGTGAGTTGCTAAAATTAAAAGGCGAAGCCTTCTAATGCACCTTGATATACAATTATTCATTTCACTCAATTATTTTTCTTTTAAAGTTGGCGGATGGGCGGAATAAGGATAAACTCATGGAGGTTAAATAACATCGCCCACAGTTTCTGGCGAAGAGCCTATAATAATATCTTATACTTCGTCAATTTGTAAATTATTTACTATGAATTTTTGCCTTTCAGGTGTGTTCTTACCCATATAGAATGTCAACATCTCTGGTATTGAATTTTCTTTATTGCTAATAACAGGGTCTAAACGTATATCTTTACCAATAAAATACTTAAATTCATCTGGAGAGATTTCCCCAAGTCCCTTAAATCTTGTTATTTCAGCATTTTTTCCACATTTTTCTATAGCTGTTACTCTTTCTTTCTCATTATAACAATAAAATGTCTGTTTTTTATTTCGTACCCTGAATAATGGAGTTTGCAAAATATATAGATGCTTTTTCTTGATAACATCCGGGAAAAAGTTGAGAAAAAATGTAATAAGTAATAGTCTTATATGCATACCATCAACATCAGCATCAGTTGCAATTACAATATTTTTATATCTAAGGTCTTCAAGACCATCCTCAATATTCAAGGCTGCCTGAAGCAAATTAAATTCTTCATTTTGATAAACAATTTTTTTAGTAAGTCCATAGGTATTTAAAGGCTTTCCTTTTAAACTAAATACAGCCTGAGTTGCAACATCTCTTGATTTTGTTATTGAACCACTCGCTGAATCTCCCTCAGTAATAAAAATGGTTGTTTCCATTCGTCTTTCATTCTTGGAATTATAATGCACCTTGCAGTCCCGAAGTTTTTTATTATGTAAATTTGCTTTTTTCGCTCTATCTCTTGCAAGTTTTTTAATACCTGACATAGCCTTTCTTTCTCTCTCTGATTCCTGAATTTTTGATAAAAGCAATTCAGCCGTTTCAGAGTTTTTATGAAGAAAATTATCAAGTTCTTTTGACATAAAATCAACAATGAAATTTCTTACACCTATTCCATCCGGAGCAATTTCTTTCGAGCCTAATTTAGTTTTGGTCTGTGATTCAAAAATAGGTTCTTCTATTTTAACGCTGATTGCTCCAATTACTGAACTTCTGATATCGGACACATCAAAATCTTTTTTATAAAATTCTCTGATTGTCTTTATTATTCCTTCTCGAAACGCGATAAGATGAGTTCCACCCTGAGTTGTATGCTGTCCATTTACAAAAGAATAATATTCTTCTCCATATTGATTGCCATGAGTTAAAGCAATTTCTATGTCCTCACCCTTTAAATGAATAATTGGATACCTGCATTCAATATTAATATTTGCATTTAATAGGTCCAATAATCCATTCTTAGAATAAAATCTTTTCTTATTAAGATAAATATTAAGACCTGAATTTAGATAAACATAATTCCATAATAAATTTTCAACATACTCGGACATAAAATGAAACTCTCCAAATAGTTCTTTATCCGGGTAAAATGATACTTCAGTACCATTTACCTCTTCAGTGTTTTTTATACTATACTCTTTAACAACCTCACCTTTTGAAAATTCAACACTCTTCTTCTTACCTTCCCTAGCAGAAGATATAATAAAATTCTCAGAAAGAGCATTAACAGCCTTTATTCCAACACCATTTAGACCAACTGATTTTTTAAATACCTTAGAATCATATTTGGCTCCAGTATTCATTTTTGCAGATACATCAATTAATTTACCAAGTGGGACACCTCTGCCATAATCCCTGACCTTAACAATATGCTCACTTATTGTAATATCAATTTTTTTTCCAAATCCCATCATATATTCATCGATGGCATTATCAGTTACTTCCTTTATTAATATATAAATTCCGTCATCCTGAGATGAGCCATTACCTAATTTTCCAATATACATACCAGGCCTTTTTCTGATATGTTCTTTCCAATCAAGTGTTTTTATACTTTCTTCATCATAAGATGCTGGTTCTTGTTCTTCTCTATTCATTTATAACATTTCTCCAATAATCTAATATATTTTTAAGTGTTTTCTCCATTTCAAACTCAGGATATAAATTAAATTCTTTTTTAATATAAGAATTGTCTGCTTTTAAAACAGGTATATCAACAGGTCTGAATTTTTCTTTATTAATATTAACCTTAATTTCAATTTTTGTTAATAAAAGTAATTTATCCAATATCTCCTTAATTGAAATAAGATTGCCTGAAGACAAATTATACACTTCCCCATTATTTCCAAGCCTACTCAATACTTCTATATATCTTGCTATATCCCTAACATCTGAAAAATCTCTTCTTGCAGCAAGATTTCCAACATCGATAACAGGTGGTCTTTTATGCTTTTCAATCTCAGCAATCTGACAGGCAAAATCAGAAGATACAAATTTTTTATCCTGCCCAGGTCCTGTAAAATTAAAAGCTCTAATTTTTATAATATTCATTTCTTTAGAGCGTATAAATATATCTGCCAACATTTCCATAGCATATTTTGAAAGAGAATAAGGATTTTCTATGCTTATTGCTGTACTTTCAGTTATAGCATCCTCATTATTTCCGTAAACCTCTGCTGAACTCATCATTATTACTTTTGCCTTGCTAAATCCATTTTCAGATAATGCTTCAAGCAAATTAAGACTTCCAATAAAATTAACCTCGTATGTCAGTTTTTGATTTTTCCATGCAAAACCAACATTAGTTATTGCAGCAAGATGAAATACAATATCAGGTTTTACAGTTTTAATTATTTCAAAAAGTTTTTCTCTATCTCTTATGTCTATCGAATAAGTGTTTTCAGTAGTACTTTTTGAATCTTTTTTATCAGTAATACCAAATACTTCATAATTTCTTTTTTTTTTTAATTCTTTAATAAGGTAGCCTGCAAGAAAACCTGTACTACCTGTAATTAGAACTCTTTTAGACATGATTATTTATCTCCACTCATAATGTTTGACACAGTCCCCATATCGCCAAGAGAAAAACCAAACCTGAATTGAGGATACGTTCCAAGTGTATTAGAAAACACTTTAAATTCAAGGTTGAATTTTATGCATTGTAGATCAATTTCTGCTATTGCTGAGCCATATCTAAAAACTTTTTCGGTAATATCATAGGATACAGCAGTACTGAATTGTATAGGAAATTCTGGTATTTTCAAGTCAATAGCCCCGGTTATCAAGTCCCTGTTAAAATAAAAACCAACAGGCATAAAGGGACTTATATAGGAACTATATCCTATTCTTCCAGTTAAAGGATTGTCAATACCCGATAAGGTAAGTGTTGCACCAATTCGCTGAAACTTACTTAAATAATGATTATATGCAAGAGAAAAATCCATTGCAATATTTTTTGTAAAACTTAAACGTAGAGAACTTGCCAACTCCGAGAAATCAGGATATTCGTCATTTATTTTTCTTCCCCTTGATGCAAGTTCCGGATCAAAAAAATATCTCTGACTAATCGTTAATTTTAAAACTTCTCTTGGATTAACATCCATATCATCCTTTTTATAGAGTAACCGTGTACTAAGCTGAAATCCAAGTACAGAATATTGAGGATAATCAAATCTGTCAACCTTAATTAACCTGTCCAGTTCATCATCATCAATTTTTGAAGAGTATTTATAATTTATCTGCGGTTCTATAATATGTTTCAACCTACCCTTTGGCATATTAAATATTTTATAAACGATAGGCCCCTTAATTGTTGCATCTGCAGTATTATAAGAAAGATGCAAAGGTTCTTCGACAATTGTCTTCGTTCCAGGAGCATAACTTTTTGGATAGAAATTCTGATAAGAACTGAGATTTATTGTAGTACTTAGCCAAGAAAGTTTAAAAAGATTTAATGTATATGAAGGTATAATATTTATCCTCTGTGAAATAAATTCAGCTGTAAAGTCTGGTTCATCCTCATAGGAAACACCACTTCGGCTCACCCTTTCAAAGGCTGTTTTAAAAGAAAAATATCCAGGAATCTTCCATATTTTTTTCTGATACATACTTAATTTTATTGAAGGCATATACTTTACAATACGTGAACTCTCCTGATAAGTATAATATGTTTCTCTTATAGAAGCATTTACCGATAAGTTAAAAACTGAAATTTTTGAATTAAGCGAAAAGGAAGTTTGAAAATTTGCAAATAAAGAAGTATCAAAACTGTTGCTGAATAATCTCAAAAAAGTTGGATCACTCTGAGTATTTATATTGATATTTATTTTTGTATCAAAAAGATCAAAGCTATTATAATGCCGAATATCCAGATAATAATCTGAATCTGCCTCAGGTTTTATTTCATTCCCCTCTTTATAAAAAAACCGATAATACTTTAGATTTCCAGACATATTTTTAAAGAGATAACGAAATTCCTCTCCAAGACCTATACCAGCCTTAGAAAAATAATCTGCAAATAATGTCAGATCAAGATTGGGTCTTATATTAAGAAAAAAAGCATTTTGAATATAAAAACCTTTTTTTTCTCCTGTTCCAAATTGAGGAAAAAGAAAGCCAGTAGCCTTTCCTCCTTTTTTAATGGGAAACCTGATATATGGAAAATAAAAAATCGGTATATTTTTAATCTTTAAAACTGCACTTTTCATTTCAACATATTTTTCTTTAATAATTTTTCCATTTTTGCAGGATATCTTCCATCTAGGTACTCTCTGGGCACAGGATGTAAAATTCATTTTTGTAAATTCAGTTATATTTTCATCTATAAATTTCAATTCTTTAGTATTAAATCGTATTGCAGGCAACATATTACCATCATTATCATACATTACGCCCGACTTTGTTTTCAAATTAAAAACAAGATTATCACCTGATATTGCCATTTCATCAGTACTTAAGCTCACTCTTCCATTTGCAAGAACTGTTTTCTTAGCTCTATCATACTCAATATAATCAGCATATATTTGATAAACACCAAATTTTATTTCAACATCTTTTGAATAAATTACTACATTATCGTCCATACTAATTTCCTTAGCATAAAACTGTGGTTTTTCTGTTACACCATTAATTATTAACGAAAAAAGCAGTATAAATATTAAAAAGTAAATATTTTTCATATATATATTTTACATATAAGAGAGGTTTTTATCAAGAGGCTATTTTTTATAAGCCTGTTCACTCTTATGTTTTAGATAATGAAGTATATTCATTGCCTCAAGTGGTGTCATTGTTGTTATATCAAGTTCTTTTAATTTATCCCTGATATCATCCCAAACTTTTATCTCATTTTCATTCTTAAATAATTTTTGTTGTTTTGGCATTTTATCAATTTTCCCTGAAATTCTATCCGAAACCAATCTATCAGTCTCTTTTTTTTCCAAATCCAGTAAAACTTCCTTTGACCTCTCAATAACAGATAAGGGCAAACCCGCTATCTTTGCAACATGAATACCAAAGCTCTGATCAGTTGCCCCTTCACTAATTT
>JAOZTV010000479.1 GCA_029939015.1 Candidatus Aminicenantota bacterium | reverse complement strand
AGGTCAACGATTTTCGAGACCGCCCCGTTCAGCCGCTCCGGCATCCCTCCGTTCTTTGAAAAATTTTTTTAATAAATCTGAGGATTCAGTTTCCAATATCCCTGATACCCTTTCTATCTTATGATTATATATACTGCTAATCAGATCAAAACTACCGGTGGAATAATAACCAGTTTTTTTATCTGCTGCTCCATATATAACACGTTTTATTCTAGCATGAACCATTGCAGAATAACACATCAGACATGGTTCTAATGTTACAAATAATTCAGCATCCAAAAGCCTATAATTACCCAGCTTTTCCCCTGCTTTCTTCAAGGCAATAATCTCAGCATGGGCTGTAGGATCAGAAAGCCCAATTACCGAGTTAAAACCTTCAGCAATTATTCTATTATCATATACAACAACGGCACCAACAGGAACTTCATCATTCCTGTAAGCCAATGCTGCTTTATCCAGTGCCACCCGCATAAAACTCATGTCTGAATCAATATTTACCATTATAAAATAATCAGTGTAATCGGTGAAATCTGTGGTTACTCTTTCATTTTTGTTTTACCTGTTTTCTTACGTATGCTAAGCCTCTCAACCATTCCCGAATTGGTCTTGCTGGATGTCCACCAAGAATACTATTATCAGGCCATGATGTATTTACCATTGCATTTCCAGCAATTTGACAGCCTTTTCCGATTTCAATATCATTTCCTATCCCAGCTTTACCTCCAACAACAGTATAATCTCCAACTATTGCACTTCCTGCTGTACCTGAATGTCCACAAAATATCACTCCTTTTCCCAGTTGTGAGTTATGACCTATCTGTACCTGATTATCTATTATTGAACCCTCTCCAACTCTTGTTGGAATAAAAGTTCCTGCATCAACTGATGATAATGCTCCAACCTCAACATTATTCTCAATTATTACACTGCCAACATGCCATATTTTCCTATGAACACCATCAATATTTTTGTAGCCAAAACCATCCGCGCCAATTACCACGCCTGAGTGCAATCTACAATTCTCCCCAATTTCAACGCCATAATAAATTGTCACATTTGGGTAGAGTACAGAACCTTTTTTAATTTTACTACCTGACATTATTACCGAGCCTGACATAATTTTTACATTTTCTTCAATTTCTACATCTTCACCAATAAAAACATTTTTTGCAATCAAAACAGATTGATGAATCTTTGCTGTTCCTACATCCCTACCATCTTCAATATCATTTTTATTTCCAAATTTTTCCTTAAAAAATGGTTCTGAGAGCAAACATATTGACAAATCGCAATTATCAGACACTAATACAAAACCTACCTTATTTTCAACAAATCCCCTAACATCTCCTTTTTCCCAAAGGTCTTTGCTAATAATCACAGCAGTTGTTTTCCAAACATCATCACCTGTTGTTTCAACAGCAGCCAACCAGTATTTATAAAATTTATATTCCATGAGAAAAAAAACATGATTATCCTTAGGCACATTTATAGTAGTAATTCCCAAAACATTACCATTCCATTCTGAAGGGTATTTTAAGCTAAGACCTTTATCATTATTGAGTATTTCATTAATATTCATTTGATTCTCCCTAAATCTTTTGACAATTAATTTATCAAGATATATTGTAACTAAAATCAATAGTCTTAGTCAAGACAATCACTCAATTTAGGTTTAATTTAGTTTTATTATCTTGACTAATGTTTTCTAATCATTTATATTAAAAACCTAAGTTGATCGATTGAAATCGCTCAATTTAGTTTAAACATTTAAAAAGGAGATGTTAAACATGGAATCACTAAATTGGATATTGGTTTATATTTATTCTTTAGCCCATTTATTAGGTAAGTTCTTTCTTAAAATTCTGGATATAGTTTTCAGTTTTAGCCCTTTCCCGGTAAAATTGATAGACCCGATAGGTTTTTTAATAATACTGACTATTTTTTTTCTGATATTTATATTTGCAAGAGGGGTAGCAAAATGGATACTGATTATCAGTTGGTTTCTGATTTTTATTAAATTAGCAATAGTCATTTTTGGAAGTTGATTCTTCTTTATTAGATAAATAAATATTCG
>JAOZTV010000156.1:2819-7484 GCA_029939015.1 Candidatus Aminicenantota bacterium | reverse complement strand
AAAGAAAGACAATAAAAAAACTGAGAAAAAAGTTACATCTGACAAAAAGAAAGGAAATGATAAAAAAAAGGATGAGGACGATACAGTTCCTGTTCAGGTTATATCTGCAAAAAAAGGAGACATTAGTTCTTATTTGCTTTTTTCAAGTAATATTGACACAGAAAAAGCAGCCGATATATACCCAATGACAACTGGAATAATTGAAAAAATTCTCTTTGATGTAGGTGATGAAGTAAAAAGAGGAACAGTACTTGCTGAATTAGATAAACGGGAAGCTTCAATTAATGAAAGGAAATCAAACATCAGTTTCAAACAATTGAAAATGGAATTTGAGAGAAAAAAAGAATTATTTAATAGATCTCTGATAAGTAAAGAAACTTTTGAAAAATCAAAATTTGATCTTGAACAGGCAAACTTAGATTGGAAACAAAAGAAACTTATGCTTTCTTATACAAAAATCACATCTCCCATTTCAGGTGTAGTATCCAAAAGACATATTAAGATAGGTAATAAAATTACTACTGCCCAATTAGCATTTTCAGTTATTTATACAAAAGAAAAAATAGCTATTGTAAACATTCCTGAACAGGAAAAAAGACAGATATTTAAAAAACAGATGGTATTTATTACAGCAAAGGACATCAGACTTGAAGGTTCAATTAAGAATATATCACCATCAATTGACCCAGAAAGTGGTACATTTAAGGTTACTGTAATCGTAAAGGATATCAAAGGACTTCTCTCTGTTGGACAATTTGTAAATATTAAAATTGTAAAAAAAGTACATAAAGATGTTGTCCTATTATCAAAGGAAGCTTTAGTCTTTGAAGGCGGGAAGGTTTTTGTATATATAATTGAAAAAGACATGGCTATCAAGAAATTAGTTAAAACAGGTTTTGATGATGGCATTAAAGTTGAAATTACCGAAGGTGTCAAAATTTCAGATAAACTTGTAACTGCAGGTAAGAGTTCATTGAAAGAAAAAACTAAGGTTAAAATAATTAAGTCAATTTTATAATTTTATAGGGAATAAACTAAAAAAATGGAAATAAAATCAAAATTTGCGTTTACTACTAAAAAGCCTGTAGCTATCCTCATGATAGTCATCGGGATTGCAGTTTTTGGACTTGTAAGTCTGAAAAGATTAAGTTGGGAGTTAATGCCTGACATTTCATATCCAACATTTACTGTACGAACTGAATATTCAGGAGCAGCCCCCGAAGAAGTTGAAAATACAGTGTCCAGACCATTGGAGGAACAATTAAGTCTTATTAAGAATTTACTTTCAATAACATCGGTATCAAGACCGGAGCAATCTGACATTATTCTTGAATTTAATTGGGATGTAAATCTGGATAGAGCCTCTCAGGAGATTAGGGAAAAGATTGACCAGACCTATCTTGACAGAGCAGTTGAAAGGCCTATGATACTTAGGTATGACCCGTCTCTTGACCCTGTAATACGGATAGGCATCTCTGCAAAAGATATTCCGCTTATTGATTTAAGAGAAATAGTAGAGGATGAGATTGCACGAGAATTGGAAAGCATTAAGGGTGTCGCTGCAGCAAAGGTCAAAGGTGGATTTGAGAAAGAAATTCTTATTAAACTTGATGAAAAAAAACTTGCTATAACAAAAATAAAATTTGGCGATATTACAAGAAGGTTAAATGAAGAAAACATTAATCTTGCAGGTGGAAATATAAAAGAGGGTGAGACAGAATACATAGTCCGAACCCTAAACGAATTTCGTTCTATTGACGAGATAGGTAAAATAATTATTGCAAGAAAAGAACAGGTTGCCATAAGATTGATAGATATTGCCGAAGTTCAATATAGCCATAAGGAACGCCAGGTAATAACAAGAGTAAATAATGTCGAAAGTATTGAAATAAACATTTATAAAGAAGCAGACTCAAATATTGTTGATGTAAGTAATAGGGTAAAAGAGAGATTATTCGGCACCCTTGAACAACAACGCTTTGTTGAATATTTGAAGGCTAATAAAGAAAAAATAAAAACAAAGAAGAAAATGAATTTTCAGGAAAAACGGGCTGAAAAACAAAAAACAAATTTTCTTGCCTATAGATTGCCTAAAACTTTGCAATTTAATATTCTTGCAGACCAGGCAATATTTATTGAAAACTCAATTAACGAGGTAAAGAATACCGCAATTTTTGGTGGAGTTCTTGCCGTAATCATTCTATTTTTATTTTTACAGCATTTTTCAACTACCGTAATTGTTGCTATCTCAATTCCGCTTTCATTAATTGCAGCCTTTGCTCCTCTAAATATTTTCCAGGTAAGTTTAAACATAATGTCTCTTGGAGGTCTTGCTCTTGGGATAGGAATGCTTGTTGATAATTCCATTGTTGTCATGGAGAGTATTTTTAGATGTAGAGAAGACGGTGATGATTGGGTAAATTCAGCCATTAGAGGTGTGTCAGAGGTTGGTGGTGCAGTTGTTGCTTCAACAATTACAACTATTGCCGTTTTCTTTCCAATAGTTTTTGTAGAGGGTATTGCTGGACAGATATTCGGAGACCTTTCACTCGCAGTCGTATTTTCCCTATTAGCTTCATTATTAGTATCACTCTTTTTTATCCCAATGTTAGCTTCAAGAAAATTTTCTTTTAAAAATAAAAAACCAGCATTGAATTTTTCATTCTCATTTAGTGATAAAAAAAGTATTAAAACATATTTAATGATACCTGTTGAGATACTGTTAAACTTCACCTTGCTTATTTTTAACTTAATTATAGTTTTTATTTCAATATTTATTTCCTTAATATTTATACTCATTTATCCCCTATTAAGTATCATTGATTTTATTTCTAAATCAAATTTAACAAAAAAAGGAAAGACATTTTCTGAGTTTATTTATAATAAATTCTCTAATAAAAAAACCTTATGGGATAATTTCTTTAAACTGCTCTCTTTTGACCAGTTTATTGCATCAATGGATAAAAAGAAAAAATGGTATCTATATTATATTTTCAGATTTTTTCTCACAACTTTGTCATTTATATTTACACGAATTTTCATGACATTCTTTGCAATGGGTTATATTTTTATTAAAGGACTTGGAATAATAATTTTATCAATATTTGTGCCAATTATTATGCTTGCTGTTAAATTGTTTAATGTATTCTTAAAAGCTATTAATAAAGCATATCCAAAATTACTGTCTTTTTCATTGAAGAATGATCTTAAGATAATTATAATAGTTCTTATCGGCTTTCTTATTACAATGCTTGTAATTCTACCGGGTATTGGAAAAGAATTAATTCCAGAAGTTCACCAGGGTACAATTTATGTTAATTTAACCTTTCCAGTTGGAACTCCGGTTGAAAAAACAGACAGACTGGTTCAAAATATGGTTGAAGAAATTTCAAAACTTGAACTTGTTAAAGATATAAGCTTTTATGCAGGAACAACCAAGGATGACCTGAGTGCAAAAGAAATTGGAGAACATCTGGGCAAAATCACAATTAATATAAATAAGATGGGAGATATTCAGAAAAATGAAGCAGAAGCAATATCAAATATCAGATCAGTTCTGAAAAATTTTACAGATCTTGACTATAATATTTCAAGACCTGTTCTCTTTACTATGAAGCCTCCTATTGAAGTCATAATTAAGGGATATAATCTTAAAACTTTAAGAAAGGTAAGCTCTGATCTATTTGATAAAATATCAAAGATTGATGGCCTAAAAGATATCCAGACAACAATAAAAGCTGGTTTTCCGGAGCTTGTAATTGAATTTGACAGAACAAGGCTCGCTCATTACGGTATGAATGCTTTTTCAGTTGCCAGCCTTGTTAAGAATAAAATCGAAGGTTTTGTTGCAACTAAATATAAAGAAAAGGACAGACGTGTTGATGTCAGAGTATTTTTAAAGGATAATCAGAGGAAAAAGGCACAAAATCTTAAAGACCTTATAATTAATCCGGGTGGAGAAATCCCAATCAGACTTAGTTCTATTGCAAACATCAATATATTGAGTGGGCCAAATGAAATAAGAAGAGTCAATCAGGATAGATCTGCAATAATTTCGGCAAATATTGAGAACATTGATCTTAATGAAGCAGTTTCAAATATTTATAATATTATTGAAGATTACCCAATGCCACCAAATTTTACCTATGATTTATCAGGACAGAATAAAGAGATGAAAAAATCAACAGATAGTCTTGTCATGGCAATGCTTCTTGCAATTTTCCTTGTATATATCGTAATGGCATCTCAATTTGAATCATTCTTACATCCATTTTTAATACTATTTACAATTCCAATGGCTTTTATTGGTGTTTTTGTAACCCTCTATGTTTTAAAAATCCCAATGGGTGTCACAGTTTTCATTGGTATGATAACCCTTGTTGGGATAGTTGTTAATAATGCTATTGTTCTAATAGATTATATTAATCTTCTAAGAAAACGTGGCGTAGAAAAACTTGAAGCAATTAAAAAGGCCGGTAGTATAAGATTAAGACCTATTCTTATAACTACTCTAACAACTGTACTTGGTTTATTACCGATGGCTCTGGGACTTGGAGAGGGAGCAGAGATTAGAATGCCTATGGCAGTATCAATTATTGCAGGGCTATTGAGTGCAACATTATTGACTTTGGTTTTGATACCTATAGTTTATAATAGGTTTAGTAA
>JAOZTV010000156.1:0-2719 GCA_029939015.1 Candidatus Aminicenantota bacterium | reverse complement strand
GTGCAACATTATTGACTTTGGTTTTGATACCTATAGTTTATAATAGGTTTAGTAAGTAAAGATACAGGCAATAGGCAAGTAGGCAGAGAGGCAAGGAGTAAATAAGAAATGAATGAAAAACATAATAATATAAAAGAGGCAGTTCTTCCTAAATTCTCATTGAATAGACCTGTTACTGTAATAATGATACTTATTGCTATACTTGTTATTGGACTTATGGCATATTTTCGAATACCAACAGATCTATTGCCTTCCGGGTTCAGTCCTCCTTATTTAAGCGTTTATGTTCCTTATATTGATGCAAATCCAAAGGAAATTGAAGACCAGATTGTAAAACCTATGGAAGGTGAATTAAAAACTGTTAAAAATCTTAAAAGAATATTTTCCAATTCATCTTCACGTGGAGTTTTCTTCTGGATGGAGTTTTCACAGGGGACAAATATGGATCTGGCTTATTCACAGGTATCAGATAGGATTGAACGGTCAAGAGCTAATATTCCCGATGAAATAGAGAATATATATATAAGAAGACGTAGAGATAATGCAGAACCAATAATTTATATGGGGATATCCTATGATAAAACTGTTGATGACCCATACTATGTAACAGATAAATTTGTAAAGCAGGCAATTGAAGGGATTAAGGGAGTTGCAAATGTTGAACTCTTTGGTATAAAAGAAAAATATATACAGATAATTATCGATCCGGACAGGGTAAAAACCTATAATGTTAATTTAAATACCTTGATGGCACGCCTTATGCAGGATAATTTTTCATTATCAAGCGGTTATGTATATGTCGGTAAAAAAAAATATCTACTTAGAACAAAGGCAAAGTTTAAAACACTTGAAGATATACAAAATATTGAAATTAGAAAAGGCATAAAATTATCAAATATTGCAAATGTTACTTATGATTTTGATGAAGAACAGCGAAGTTTGATGAGAATAGACGGTAAAGTTGCCGCAGGTATCCTCGCCTATAAGGAAAGCAGTGCTAATACCGTTGATGTATGTAAAAGATTGGTAGAAAAACTTAATTCACAGTTTAAAAATAAACCTGAATTAAAAGGTGTTGGAAAATTTATCTTTTTTAATCAGGGCGATATGATATCTGAATCTATAAATAATGTTAAAACAACAATGCTCTGGGGAGGTTTTTTTGCATTCTTTGTGCTTTTCTTATTTCTCAGAAGGATTAGAATAACTTTGATGCTTACGCTTGCAATCCCACTTTCCCTATTAATGTCAATGTTGATTATATATACAATTGGATGGACCTTGAATACTATCACAATGATGGGACTTATGATATCTATTGGACTGGTTGTTGATAATGCAATCGTCATAACCGAGAACATATACCGTTTTTCAGGCTTGGGATACAATTTGAGAAAATCAGCAATAATGGGCGCTTCAGAAGTTGGACTAGCAATATTACTTGCAACCTTAACAACAATTGTAGTTTTTCTTCCCTTAATGATAATGGGAGGAGACTCTGGTATGTCATTTTATTTAACAAGAATTGGAATACCGGTAATATTTGCATTATTGGCAAGTCTTTTCATTGCCCTGATTTTTATTCCATTAATTTCAACAAAAACTATTCCTAAAAAAGCAAAGATAATCCATTCAACACATAATAAGACAACTCAATTCTATCAGAATACCCTTGTCAAAATTTTAAAGCATAGAACAGATGCATTAATTATAATTATAATTATAATATTCAGTATGTTTATTCCGATGAATTTGATGAAGAGTTCAGACCAGGCTGAGGGAGGCATGAGAGATGCCAAAATTATCTGTAATTTTCCTTCAAATTATAATGTTGATAAGGTGGATAAAACATTAAAATATATTGTTAAACAACTTAATGAAAAAAAAGACATTTACCATATTGACCATATTTCAACAAGGGCAAACAATTTCTATGGAAGAGTGGAAATTTACCTTGAACCAAATAAAGATAAGCAATGGTATCAGTCTCTATATAGAAAATTTGCCAATTTATTTGGATTTAGTAATTATAAGAGATTAACAAGAGTGGAACTAACTGAAGATATAAAAAAAAATCTTCCTGAAATCCCCGGTGTTAAGATGAGGACAAGTTGGAGAAATCAGAGTGAAGGTAATGACGACTCACTGTCGTTTACATTGAGAGGATATGATGTAGGTGTACTTGAAGAAATATCAAAAGAGATTGAGAAACAGGTTCGGTTGATAGATGGTGTACTAAATATTGAAACAGATATTGAAACAGGAAATAATGAAGTACATATTGCAATTGATAGAGAAAAGGCTTTTAAAGTAGGTGTAAATCCAAGATTTTTAAGCCAGTTAATTGCGTTTAATCTTAGAAAAAGAAAAATTTCTAATTATCAAACTCCTGGAAAAGAAGTACCTATTTATGTAAAATCAGAGGCTAAACACAGACAATCCGTTTCTCAGGTAAGAAATACCTTTATACCAACAGAGAGTGGATCAAGTACAAATCTTGACTCTATTGCCGACTTTACCTTTCATAAAAGTATGGGTAATATCAGACGAGAAAATGGAAGATCATTTCTTGAATTAAAAATATTTTCAGGTGATGTTGACATTAAAGAAATATCAGGGAAAATCAGAAAAATATTCAAAAATTATAAGTTTCCACAGGGATATTATTTTGGAGAGGGTGGACGATTTAATAGATTTAGAGATCAAAACTCAGATATGG
>JAOZTV010000478.1 GCA_029939015.1 Candidatus Aminicenantota bacterium | reverse complement strand
GAAAAAGAAATATTAGCAAAACAAACCTTAAACAATCTGCTTTTAAATAGTATGCCATACCCTATTATGCTAATTAATAAGAAAAGGAAAGTTGTTGCAGCCAACAAAATTGCATTGGATGTAGGTGTAATTATTGGTGATTATTGCTGGAAAGAATTTGGAAAATGTGAATGCCTTTCTGAAAGCAATAAAATACTTGCAAAAAACAAGGCTGATGATCCACAAATCCAATGTACGTTTTGTATGATGGATGAAATATTTAAAAACAATAAAACAAGTAATGATCCTGCGGTTGACGCATTTGGAAGAATTTGGGATACCTATTGGGTTCCACTAAACGACAATGAATTTCTCCATTATGCAATAGATATTACAGAACGCAAACAGGCTGAAGAAAAAATTGCTGCTTCACTTGATGAGAAGGTAGTGTTGCTCAGAGAGATTCATCATCGTGTAAAAAATAATATGCAGGTTATTGTGAGTTTATTGAGGATGCATGGCAGAAGAATTAAGGACGAAAACCTAAGTAAGGTTTTTGAGGACTGTAGAGATCGTGTTAATGCCATGTCTCTGATACATGAGTCTCTCTATCAGTCCGATAATCTTGCCAGAATAAATTTTAATATCTATCTTAAAAAACTTTGCCGAAACCTCAATTCAGCATATGGGGCCTCAGATAGAGGCATTATATTGACCGTGAAGCAATGTAAAGTTACTCTGGATATGGATCAGAGCATTGCAATAGGAATGGTGATTACTGAACTGATTTCAAATGCATTTAAACATGCATTCCCGGAAGGCAAAGGTGGAACAGTCGAAATCAACCTGACTGAACTTGATGGAAATAATGTACAGCTGATTATCAACGACGATGGAATAGGCATACCACCTGAGATAGATATTATGAACTCGCCGTCAATTGGGCTACACTTAGCTATTGCAGCTGTAACAAGGGAACTGGGTGGAAGTATTGAGGTGGAGCAGGACAATGGTACACAATTTACGATTTGTTTTAAACACAAAAGAAAGTGATGAAGGAGAGAGCAATGGAATCTACAAAAATTATGATTGTTGAAGATAATACAACAGTAGCAGCAGACACCCGTGAATGCCTTATCAATATTGGCTATGAGGTTACATCAATTCAGGCTTCAGGTGAAGAGGCAATTATAAAAATGCAGACTGAACTGCCAGATGCAGTTTTAATGGATATCCATCTACGTGACAAAATGGATGGGATTTCGACTGCAGAACAAATTTATAATCAATTTCAAATTCCTGTTGTTTTCCTTTCGGCTTATGCAGACCAGAAACTGCTCGAAAAGGCAAAAAAAGTTGGCTCCTTTGGATATCTTATCAAACCCTTTGAAGAGCGTGAATTATATGCCACTCTTGAAATGGCACTTTATAAATCAAAGACTGAGAAAAAACAAAAAGAACTGGAGTATCAGGTTCAACAATTACAGAAAATAGAATCAATTGGTACACTTGCAGGTGGTCTTGCCCATGATTTCAATAATCTTTTGTCTATAATTCTCGGCAATATTAATCTGGCAGAATATAACTTACAAAATGCTGATCTGGCGTTTGAAAACTTGAAAAATGCAGAAAAAGCCTGCCTGCAAACAAGAGAGTTGATAAAAAAATTGATTACTTTTTCAAAAGGCGGTAGTCCGGTTAAAGAGAAAATCTCCATTGACAATTTGCTTAGAGATGTTGTTATGGAAGCATTTAAAGGAAGCAATATTCAAACCGAGTTTTTTTTACCAAATGAAATCAATCCAATAGAAATAGATATCAGTCAGATAAAACAGGTTATCAATAATATAGCTGTCAATGCCAAAGAGGCAATGAATAATAAAGGTCTGTTTAAAGTATATTATGAAAACACTGATATTACTAAAGAAGATAATCTCACATTAACCCCTGGGAAATATGTCAAACTATTATTTAAGGATCAGGGAACAGGAATATCAAAACAAAATCTCAATAAAATATTTGATCCCTATTTCTCAACAAAAGAGATGGGTAGTAAAAAAGCCCAGGGCTTAGGTCTTTCAATATGTCATTCAATTATTAACCGTCATAATGGTTTA
>JAOZTV010000477.1 GCA_029939015.1 Candidatus Aminicenantota bacterium | reverse complement strand
GTAACCGAGGTCTATGACTATTTAAGACTTTTATTTGCAAGAATAGGAGTGGCGCATTGCCCTACTCATAAAATAAAAATTGAATCACAATCTCCTGAAAAAATTGGTGAAAGAATAATAAAAGATTTTCAAAATACTGTAACAATTCTATCCCCTATTATCAGGCAAAAAAAAGGTACTTATGAAAAGCTTCTGACAGATCTTAATAAGGAAGGGTTTATGAGAGTGCGATTAAACAAAGAAATTATTCGTACAGATGAAAAGATTAAACTTGATAAGTATAAGAAGCATGATATTGAAGTGGTAATTGATAGAGTTGATGTAACAGATATTTCGAGGTTAAAAGAAGCTGTAGAAATTGGTCTTGAAAAATCTGATGGACTTCTTTTTGTTGTTAGCGAAAATAATGATGAAATTATTTACTCTTCAAAAATGACCTGTCCGCATTGTGATATTACTTATGAAGAATTACAACCAAGGATGTTTTCTTTTAACAGCCCCTTTGGAGCCTGTGAAGCCTGTCATGGACTTGGCATAAAGATGGATTTTGACCCTGAGTTGATTATCCCTGATATGAGTTCATGTATTGCAGACGGTGCAATAATGCTTTATAGAAATGCAATCGATGGCTGGCGTGGTCAATATTTAGGTGCAGTTGCCAAACATTTTAATTTTGATGTTTTTACTCCAATAAAAAAGCTTACAAAAGAGCAATTTGATGTATTATTATACGGTTCAAATAAAAAAATAAATTTTTCATTATCAATGAAAAATGGCACCGCGAACTGGTCTTCTATGGGTACTTGGGAAGGTTTAATACCACAATCTGAAAGATTATATAAACAAACTGAATCAGACTATAGAAGAAAAGAACTTGAAAAATTCATGCGAATATCAACCTGCCCTGAATGTAATGGAAAAAGATTGAAAGATAAAATCCTTAGCGTTACAATAAATAAAAAATCAATTCACGATATAACTGATATGTCAATTAAAAATTCTCTACTTTTCTTTGAAAACATTGAATTAAACGATAAAGATGCAATTATTGCCAAACAGGTTTTGAAAGAAATTTTAAGCAGACTTAAATTTTTGGAACAGGTGGGATTGGGGTACCTTACGTTATCAAGAAGTGTAGGCTCAATTTCAGGTGGCGAAGCTCAAAGGATTAGACTTGCAACCCAAATAGGTTCAAATCTTATGGGAGTATTATATATTCTTGATGAACCTTCAATAGGATTGCATCAGAGAGATAATCAAAAACTAATAGATACATTGTATAAATTGAGAGACATCGGAAATACTCTTATTGTAGTTGAACATGATGAAGAGACTATCTGTAAATCTGATTTTGTCATTGACATTGGACCTGGGGCAGGTATTCATGGAGGTGAAATAACTGCTATAGGAACTCCAGATGAAATTAAAAAGAATAAAAATTCTATTACCGGTAAATATTTATCAGGTGAATTATCTATTCCAATACCACAAAAAAGAAGAAAATCAAAAAAATATATTAGAATAAAAGAAGCAAGCTCAAATAATCTTAAAAATGTTTCTGTAAAAATACCTATTGGAGTTTTAACCTTTATTACAGGAGTTTCAGGTAGCGGTAAATCGACTCTCATACATGAAACTTTATATAAGGGAATAAAAAAAATACTCTTTAAATCAAAAATCAGACCTGGAAATTTTAAATCTATAAAATTTGATTCAGAGATAGATAAGGTAATTGTAATTGACCAGAGCCCTATTGGCAAAACACCAAGAAGTAACCCTGCAACCTATACAAAGGTTTTTGACGAAGTCAGGAAAATTTTTGCAGAGTCCAGAGAAGCTAAAATGAGAGGATATAAACCGGGAAGATTTTCATTTAATGTAAAAGGTGGAAGATGTGAAAATTGCAGCGGAGATGGTGTAATAAAAATTGAGATGAATTTTCTGCCTGATATTTATATTGAATGCGAAGAGTGTAAGGGTAAGAGATATAATACAGAAACGCTTGAAGTAAAATTTAAGAATAAATCTATAGCTGATGTACTTGATATGAGCGTTGAAGAAGCATCTGAACTTTTTCAAAATATACCTTCAATTAATAATAAATTAAA
>JAOZTV010000476.1 GCA_029939015.1 Candidatus Aminicenantota bacterium | reverse complement strand
CCACCCTTACTATCAAATACAAATTCAAGATATTTCTGACCAATATTTTCAAGGGTTCTACCTCTTTCACTAACAACACGTTTATTATTAGCTTTAATTTTACCACCAATATGTTGCAAGGCATAAGAATGAGCAAGAATTTTTGCACTGTCATTTTCATAAGATGGTGAGAATATTTTTGAGTAATTTGGGAATACAACAGACTCTTCAATTCTATTAGTGACACTTGGATAAATCCTTACATTCCTTGAGAAAACAGGTGCTGTATTCTTATTGAGTTTTAGAGTTGAGATAATTGGAACATTCTGATCCATAAAGGATGAATTCTTGATAAGATTAACAGGTACAAAACTTGCACTTGAATGTCTTTTGTTTAAGAATAGTCCTGTCTCATCAATCATTCGATAAATATCAGATGATAATTTCCTCTGTTTTTCACCTTTCATCTTACCCATTGATAGAATAAGAGATGCCAATTGTTTTTGGTCTATCTGGTATGTGATATCGGGAAGAGTTTCTGAATAGATTCCAAGATTCTTATTATAGTATTTTTCATTGATATCTGAGTAAAATACATCCGTTCTATTACCTTCAAACTCCAGATTTGAATACATAGCAAGAGCTGATACATAGAGAGTATCAACAACCATTTTTTTATCTTCTACCAGTTTATTGAACCTCTTCATTCTCTTCTTTCTAAGTCTGGTTTTTCCTGCCTTAGACAAACCAAGAATATAGAACAACTCCTCTCTACCCTTATATTTGTTTTCATCTTTCTTTATTGCTTTTTTAATGTCTTTGGCTAAGTAGTCGGAGGTTTCTTTCAGTTTACTATACCCATTTTCAATTAAGGTATTAACAGAAAAATAAAGACTTGTCTTATCAAAAAGACTTGCTTCTTTATCGCCCTTATCTAATTTGTTATCTTCAATCTGCCAACTATGCGGATAGACTGTATCATTCTTCATTCTTTCAATTTCAAGTCTCTGTATAAAACCAATTTTTTGATCCAAAATATTTTTAAGTTGCTGCGAAGACTTTTTGTTTTCATTTAGAATTACTGCCTCATTTAAAGCAAGCATTTCAAAGGCTACCTGAGACAAGGTCATTGTTTTATCTGCTCCTTCCGGCTTCCATCCATTCTCTTTTGTGATAGGATAGGCACCCCCATAAGAGTACTCTAAACTCTTATCCTCATTAGCAATACCCATATTTGAATTCAAATAAAATTCTTCGATTGAAGACATTGCATAATTCTTCAATCGCTCTCTTATAAACTCAATCTTATCCTCATTAATTTTTTTTGTCCTACCTGTGTTTTTATAAAACTGAAGAGATGAATATGATAGATACATCGCATCCTCAGTATAGAAATAAGGTTTAAAGAAAGCTACAGGCATTTCAGGAATTTTATAATAGCCTCTTCCGTCTGTTTCTATTCTTAGACAACAACCTTCCTTATTTCTTGTAACAATAGTACAACATTCAATCTTATCAGAGGCAATTTCCTTATTATCCATAGTTCTTCCAAATGCATAGGCTAAATTACAATACTGTCCTTCTTTAATATCCGAATCAGTTATTGTATTATAGCTAATAAGTAATTCTTCTCCCTTTTTCAGTTCCGCTAATTCCCATTTCAATATTGTAGTCCCAATTGGATCGTTTGCTTTTACACCATTTATTAGGGTAGTACCAGTCACATATTTGAATTTTTCAGGTAAAATGTCTTCAATAAAGACATCGGTTGCATCGCCATCACCTGTATTTTTAATTCTAATTTCAAATTTAAAAATTCCACCTGGAATATCTGCTTTAGGACATGTTTTTGTAAGCTCAAGTTTTGGAGTTCCCGAAGGTACACAATAAACATGAATGTCTTTTTTATTATTATCTCCATTAACTTCACAAAAATCGTTTGCTTTATCGATTATTACTGAAATAGTCATATCAATTGCAGTTGCATAAACTTCCGTTTGATAATCATAGGTTTTAGTTGAACCTGCAGGCAGATCAATAACTTCATTTGTGGTATTTTCTCCATTAATAATACTGACATATACCCCTGTTGCATTTTGCGTGCCATTATTTGAGACTGTAACCTTAAGCGAGACAGAATT
>JAOZTV010000155.1 GCA_029939015.1 Candidatus Aminicenantota bacterium | reverse complement strand
AAGCATATCGCTTGCTTCTGTTGGTAATAGATTCCCTGATTTAATTTCTTTTTCTATCGATAAGAGTAGTTTTGAAATCTTTGGATTTTTATAGAAATCATCAAGTATATGGTTTTCGGTCATTGCCTTTACCCATGATAATTGTTGATCTTTTCTTCTTTCTTCAAATACACCTGAGTTTTTTGTAGTTTTTTCAAAATCAGATATCATATTCCAGATTTCATCTATTCCTGTCTCTTTTAATGCAGAACAAGTTTTAATCTGTGTATTCCATCCCTTTGTTGCATTTTCAAGATATTTAAATGCCTGCCTGTATTCATTCGCTGCCAAATTCGCCCTTGTTATATTATCTCCATCCGCCTTGTTAATAATAAGAGCATCCGCTATTTCAATTACACCTTTCTTAATCCCCTGTAGCTCATCTCCTGCTCCAGATATCATTAAAAGAAGAAAGAAATCAACCATGGCCCGGACCGCTATTTCATTTTGCCCTACTCCAACCGTTTCAACAAGGATTACATCAAAGCCTGCTGCTTCACAAATTAGAATTGATTCTCTACTCTTTCTGGTAACTCCACCAAGTGAACCGCCTGAGGGTGATGGACGAATAAAGCTGTTTTCTTCCTTAGATAAGTTTTCCATCCTTGTTTTATCCCCTAAAATACTGCCACCAAAACGGGAACTACTTGGGTCAACTGCCAAAACAGCTACTTTAAAACCCTGTTTTATCAAATAAAGCCCAAAAGCTTCAATTAACGTACTCTTGCCTGCTCCTGGGACACCCGAAATACCTATACGAATTGCCTTACCTGTATTAGGAAGAATATTTTTTAAAACTAGCTTTGCCATTTTTCGGTGTTCTTCTGAACTGCTTTCTATAAGAGTAATTGCCCTGCCAAGGATCATTTTATTATTATCTAAGATCCCTTTTACAAGGTCATCGACATTTAGCTCCTGTTTTTTTTTTCTTTTTTTACTTTTATCCTTATTAAGGTTGGGCTGCTCTGTTACACCACCCATAACATTTGTTGCATAAACATCGGGATTGTCTTTATTAACCCAGTCAGGAAATTTTATGCTTTTTTTATTCATATCAGATCAATAATATCAATTGAATAATCATTTAAGTCCACTTTAAGCAATCTGTTTTTCAATGTATCTGGCAAATTACAAAAAATCTTTACAAATTCTATCACTTGAATTGATGCAATTAATGAAGGAATTGGAGCCATTACAGGTATTTTATCTTTTAATTCAGGAATTGTTTCTCCAAATAATTCTCGCAATGACATTGTTTCCCCAGGAATAATAGCCGTTACCTGACCATACATTCCATGAATACCACCATGTATCATTGGGATCTTTCTTTCTTGAATAAAATCATCCAGATAATATCTTGCCTCAAAATTATCAAGACAATCAATGACAAAATCAATTTTTTCTTTAAAATCAAATCCTTTAGTAATTTTTATTTTATGTGGATAAACATTTGTGCCAAGTCCAATATCTATAAGGTTTTTTGACGCAACTTCAACCTTTGGTTTTCCAAGGTCATTTTTAGTATATAAAATTTGTCTATTAAGATCCGGAGGGTCTAAAATACCATTATCAACTAAATGTACTGTACCAACACCCAACCTTATAAGTTGTTGACAAAGAGGCGATCCAAGCCCCCCAACACCAGCGACAAGAATACTGGTTTTTTTTAATTTTTTCTGATCAACATTATTGATTATCTGCTTCTGCCTATTAAAAAAATCCATTTTAATTAATTTAGGTTATATTATTTATATTTCAACCACTTTATTATTTCTTTAATTGAAGGTTTTTTCCCATACATTAAAATACCGGTTCTAAATATTTTTGCACCTAACCATGCAAGGAACATCGTTGAAGCAATACTAAGAACTATTGACAGAATAATCTGAAACAGAGAGGGCATTGTTACGCTAATTCTCATAAACATTAGAGTTGGTGTAAAGAGTGGGAAGAGTGAAGCATAGACAACTATTGGTGTATTAGGGTTCTGTGTAACCATAAAACCGATTATCAGAGGAATAAACATAAGATAAGTAAGAGGAGCTGCAAATTGCTGTGCCTCCTGATCTGTATTTACCGATGCTCCAACAATTGAAAATAGAACAGAATACATAAAATAACCAATAATAAAGAAAACAAGAAAATAGAATACAATGAGTGGCGTGAAAAAACCAGTTATACTCTTATCAATACCAAGTGATGCCTTTCCAAGAAACACTGCTCCAATTGCAATCCATATTAAAACCTGAGTAAGTCCTGCAAGACCTATTCCTATAATCTTTCCATAAAAAAGAGTCTGGGTATTTGTTGAAGATATAAGAACCTCTACAATTCTATTGTTTTTTTCCTCAATTACGCCCCTCATTATTAATTGTCCATAAGCCATTATTACTGAAAAAAGAATTGTCAACATAAATACCGACATCATATAGGCTGAACTTGAGCTTGATTCTGAATCTTTACCCTCTTTTACAGCAAAGGTAGAAAAAACAACATTTCTAGTAGCCTCATCAACAATTTTAACTATTTCAGGGTCTTTAATTTTTTCCATTAAAATCGTTGATGAAAGAATTTTAGCGACTCTTGAACTAATATATTTATTTGTTGTGAAATCAGAAATATTTAAAGAAAAATAATATACTTTTCTTACTTCTGCAATTTTTTCAGGTATTATCAAAAACCCACTTATATCTTTTTTTATAACCTTATCTCTGTATTCCTGCATTAATAGGGAGTCTATATTACCAAGCTCTTTTGTTTTTTCATTCAATAATAATTTCTTTTTTTTTATTCTATCAAGAATTAATCTTTTGTCATTTTTATCTTTTGTTTTTTTATAGATTTCTGAAATTTCATGTATTTCTTTCTTAATATTGTTTATAGAGATTTCAAGTCCAATAAAATGATTAATAATTTTATTTTGATTATTATTAACATCTGATACATTCTTAAACTCAATTTTAAGTTTTTTCTCTTCAAGTTGTACATCTCTATCCTTATTATTTATAAGTTTCTCAGATATCATACCTGAATAATCAACAATTGCAATGTTCTTTGTTTCTCTTCCTACTTTTGTAAGCAATGTTGGAAGAAAGAAAAAACCGCCCATTAAGACAGGAGTCAAAATTGTTGCGATAACAAAGGATTTTTTTTTAACAATCTGTTTATATTCTTTTTTAATTATTACCCAAATTTTCATTATTTAACCTCATTATCTTTAACTTTTCCAATAAAGATACTGTTTAATGATGGTTCTGTTATTGACAAGCTATTTACAGATAATTTTCCTATCAATTGTTTTAATATTTTATCTTTATATTTCATATCAATAAGCTCTATTTCCATTTCATTACCGTAATCTCTTACTTTTTTAACATTTTCTAAATCTGCGACAAAATCTGCATCACCACTATAATTCAAGTGTAATATTTTGTTTCCAAATTTTGCCCTAACTTCATCTAATCTCCCTTCAAGTACCTTTATTCCATTATTTATCATAATAACAGAGTCAACAATTTTTTCTGCATAATCCATCAGATGAGTAGAGAATATTATAGTAACTCCCTCTTTTTTTTTCTCTAAGATTATATCTTTTACAAGTTCAATATTAATCGGGTCAAGGCCGGAAAAAGGTTCATCAAGAATGAGTAAATCTGGTTCATGTATGATAGTAGTGATAAATTGTAATTTTTGTGCCATTCCCTTTGATAATTCTTCAATTTTTTTATCTTTATGATCTGCAAGGTCAAATTTTTTGAGAAGTTTCATACCCCGGCTATCAATAACACTCTTTTTCATACCTTTCAATTTACCAAAAAACTCAAGAGTTTCTATAATTGTCAACTTACGATAAAGCCCTCTCTCCTCAGGCAGATAACCTAAAATATCCTTAGTCTTTTCAGAAAAAGGTTTTCCAAATATTTGAACTTTACCAGAATCTGGAACCATTATATTCATTATCATACGGATAGTTGTGGTTTTTCCAGCACCATTAGGTCCTAATAGACCAAGGATCTCTCCTTTTTTTAATTTCAATGAAAATTTATTTACAGC
Organism: Candidatus Aminicenantota bacterium; assembly: GCA_029939015.1. Lineage (GTDB taxonomy): Bacteria > Acidobacteriota > Aminicenantia > UBA2199 > UBA2199 > JAOZTV01. The sequence continues at coordinate 3,509 of JAOZTV010000155.1, read as the reverse complement.
CTTTTTCCCATCAAATTCCTTGACAAGATTTTCAAGACTTAATGCATTTTCGTCCATACATATCTCCTGTTTTTATAACTAATAATATATTTTTACAACAAAATTTCCTGAATTATTTTTAAAATTAAAGTCATTAATACCAATGAACAAATTTCCTTTATTATTACTTTTTATAGGTGCTTTATTGTCTCCAATATAAAAGGGAGTGCCCTCTCCAATCTTTACAATTACTGCTCCTGTAGGCTGAATTGGAAGTTGTTTTTTTTTGTTCCATTTAACATTTAATTCTCCATTTTGGAAAACCTGCTTGTTTTTTGAAATAAAAACTGCACCTGATATTGAAAATAAAATATTCTGACCAGGTATAATTTTTATACCCGTATCCAACCATTTTGTTTCACCTTTTAAGATAAATCTTCTGAATTTTTTACCTCGTCGTAATTTTGTATAAAGCGACTCTGTTTCAAATGAAGATGTTATACCCGCCTGTTTTGGAACATTAAACTCAATCTTCCAAACTTGAGATAAAGGAAATTTTCTCAATGCACGATATTTATTAAATTTATAAATATTAAAATGCATCAATCCATATTTAAAAGCAACTAATTTCCCTTCATACTTTGTACCATCAACGGTATATAATGTATGAGTAGCCGGTATTACTAAAGAAACAAAAACAAAAACTATAATAAGAAAAACTATTTTTTTCATGCAAACTTCCTCAATTCAAATCTAAACCTAAATTATTTAGGTTAAACTAAAATATATACTATTTTCTGCTAAAATTCAACCGAATCAACATAATTAATTTGGTAATTGAACTCTGATTGAGGATTCATAACCATTTCTATTTATCCATAAACGAATTACTCTTCCTGCTTTCATCTCATCAAGCATTTCATTAAATTGTTTAATACTTGCTAATTCAGACCTATTCATACCAAAAATTATATCACCGGATTTAATCCCAAATTCTGCTGCAAAGCCATTTCTCTCAACAGACTTTACTAAAATTCCCTTAGATGTTGATAAACCATATTCCTTTTGTACTGCAATTGAATTATTAATAATTACCATTCCAAGATCAGAAACCTTACCATTGCCATCCTGTGGTTTAAATTTCAATGTATCAGGAGCCTTACCTATCTTAATATTTATTATCTTTGTTATATTTTTACGTGCCTTAAGTCTGAGAACTGTAAGTTTAACAATTGTTCCAGGAGTGGAATTCCCGATTATTTTTCGTAATTCATTTCCAGTCTTGATGTTTTTTCCATTTATTTTAATAATAAAATCAGAAATTTTTATACCTGCTTTTTTTGCCGGAGAATTAGATTCTACGCTTCCAATTAAAATTCCACTTGAAGGTAGGTCGTATTCCTTTGCTTCTTTTTTTGTAAGAGATTGAACACCAACTCCCAACCATCCCCTCACAACACTGCCTTTAGTTTTCAAATCTCCTATAACTTTTTTTGCCATATCTGAAGGGATTGCAAAACCTATACCAATACTTCCACCGGATTGTGATAGAATAACAGAATTAATACCAATAACCTTACCCTTCATATTTATTAATGGACCGCCTGAATTTCCTCTATTAATTGAAGCATCTGTTTGTAAGAAATCAACATATACATCACCTACACCTTCCAATTGCCTGCCCTTAGCCGAAATAATACCTGAAGTCACGGTTAAATCCTGATTTAAAGGGTTACCAATTGCAAGTACCCATTCTCCTATTTCCACCTTACTTGAATCCCCCAACTCAATATATGGAAGATTTTTCCCATCTATTTTTAAAAGTGCAAGATCAGTTTTAGGGTCTTTTCCAATAATTTCAGCTGAATACTCCTTGCCATCAAGCGTCTTTACCATTACCTTAATTGCGTTTTCAACAACATGGTTATTAGTAATTATATATCCATCTGAAGAGATTAGAAAACCTGAGCCTACGCCTGTTACTTCACGTTTTCTGTTTCTTCTGCTAAAAAAACGGTCTAATAAACTGTCATTAAATCTTGAATTACCACCTGAAACAGTTTTTGACAAAACTTTCACAACTGCCGGCCTAACCCTTTTAACCAATGGAGCAAAACTAAAATTACCCATTTTTATCGGAACTGTATCGCTTTCTATCTGTTCAGCATTAACTGTATTAAACCCTTGACCTGTACCAAATATAAGTGCAAAAAATACCGCTCCAAGAAAAAAGCTTATCCCTGCAATAAAACCTATTTTTTTCATTATAATCTCCTAATTTTAAATTTATATAATAATAAGACTACAAAAACTTATTAAAAGTTTCAATTCTTTCCAAAAGTCTTAATATATTTAATAATACCAGAATATATCCCTTCAGCAAGCACCTGCCTATATATTCTTCGCTTTAATCTTTCCAATTCCATTCTATTACTTATAAATGATACTTCTATTAGAATTGATGGCATTTCTGCACCTACCAATACATAAAAGGGTGCTTTTTTAACTCCCAGATTTTTAATTCCTCTATATTTTGATCTGGTTTTTTTTATAATTTCATTTTGAACCATTTTTGCGAGTGTTCTTGACTCTTCTTTTTTTGTGTTTTTAATTATCTTATCAACTATCGTATTCAGTTCAGTAAGAGAATTTTTAGAGATTGCATTTTCCTGAGCAGCGACTCTAATCGCATCAAGGTCAGTAGTCATACTCAAATAATAAGTTTCAATTCCTTTAGCACTTTTCCTGGGTGCAGAGTTAACATGAATGGATATAAAAACATCTCCTTTCTTTGAGTTTGCAATTGCAGCCCTTTCTTCCAATCCTACATATTTATCTGAATTTCGCGTAAGTATAACTTCAATTTTATTGTTTTTTTTGAATAATTTCTTCAACCTCTTTGATATATCAAGCACTATATCCTTTTCATATAGTTTATGCTTTAAATTCATTGTACCGGGATCCTTTCCACCATGCCCGGGATCAATAATTATTCTTCTCACCCCAAGTCCCAATTGTCTTGCTATTGAATATCTTCCATTAACCTTGTCGGGCAATTGTGTAATTAAAAGCTTGTCATTCGTTTTTTTACTAATTGTTTTTTTTACAAGTCTCTGTTTTTTAGTGTTTTCAAAAAAGTCCAATACAATCCTATCAGGTGATTTCAAATAAAATAAATTATACTTTTCAACTATAGTAAAATCAAAAACAACCCTCAAGGACGAACGTCCTCTTTTTCCAATACGTATTTTTTTTAAATGTCCAATGTCAAATTTTATTTCTTTAGTCTTTTGCTCTGGATAATTTTCACCAAAAGAACATTTTTTAAGGTCAAAATATAATCGAAATCCATCTTTACCAGGTAAACTTTTTTCAGTAATTATTATTGGTGCCGAAAGATCAAAAACAAATCTGGTATAATTTTTATAGACAAAATATCTTAAATCATTCAATTTTACACTTGTAGCATCAAGAGAAAAGAGAGATAAAAGAAAACAAATAATAACAAATAAATATAACCTTTTCATAAA
>JAOZTV010000154.1 GCA_029939015.1 Candidatus Aminicenantota bacterium | reverse complement strand
CTCAGACAACAACAAAGTCTGCAAATATGGATCTTAACTTTTTGGAACTCGTGCCAGCTCTAAGAACACTCGGAAGTTATTTTAATTTTACACCTGGGGTCACAGGTGGAACAGCCCATGGTGGAAGTGTAAGAGATACATCATATAATCTTGATGGTTTAAACCTCTCAGATCCAGTTGTTGGTACACAGGGTGTTTTCTTTGGTTTGGATATTATGGAAGAAATCTCAGTTTCATCAGGTGGACTTTCAGCTGAATATGGACAGACAAGAGGTGCAACCCTTAATGTAGTTTCAAAATCAGGTGGTAATAATTTCAGTGGTACTGCTAGTGTTTATTATAGACATGAAAGTTTACAGTCTGATAATACAACCGGTACTCCATTAGAAGGAGATAAGAGTGGTTATAAATATGAATTGGAACCAGGCGTAACTCTTGGTGGTCCAGTTATAAAAGACAAATTATGGTTCTTTACAAACTTTTCATGGAATCAGAGAGAACAGTTTGTTTCAGGTTATCCTTATGATCAGGAAATTGAGATACCTGCTGATGATAAAAGACCATACCCATATTTAAAATTTACTTTTCAACCAAACCAGAATAATAAATTTACTCTGTCTTATAACTTCTCGGATATTCAGAGAAATCATAGAGGAGCAAGTCAATATGAATTAGAATCAACAACAAGAACACAAACTACTCCAACTCATGTAGGTAATTTTCACTGGATGAGGCAATTTGGTTCAAATATGTATATGAATTTTAAAATTGGTGGATATTATAGTTTATTTGATCTTGATAGAAAAAATGATGAAACCAATCTTTATGTTTACGATACAGGTCTTTCTTCAGGAAGTTCAGGTTATTCAGATCATAATGCAAGACATAGATTACAAACTAATCTTGATTCAACTTTTTTTATTGACGACCTTGCTGGTTCTCATGAAATAAAGGTTGGTGCTGAAGTGATGTATGTTTGGGAAGGAAGAGATTTAACATTTGCAGGAGCATCTGATGGTAATGGTTTTAATCAATATTTTCAAATGGATGCATTTGGATATCCATACTCTGCAACATATTATGCACTTTATGACACCAAAACAAATATGATGAATGCTGCACTCTTCTTTAATGATACCTGGAATGTAACTTCTAATCTTACTTTAAATCTTGGATTGAGATTTGAACATCAGGTTGGAATTATACCTGAGCAGGGCGCAGAACCAGCAGTAGGTAATTTTGGATTTATTGGATATTCAAACTATGAATGGGATAGATCGGTTACTTCAAGTGAAACGGTTATGACATGGAATACCTTATCACCAAGAGTTTCATTTATCTATGATCTTGGCTCTAATGGTAAAACATTGGTCAAGGCATCTTATGCCAGATATGCATCTGGTAACTTAACTCAGTATTTTTCAGGAATGAATCCAAATGGTTTCTTAAGCTATGGCTTTCGTCTTTACAGTGACGGAACTCCAGCTTATGTCAATAGTATTGGTTTACCTACTTCCAATCTTTTAGGTTGGAAAGACCATGATGTAAGTGCTCCATATATGGATGAAGTAACTTTAGGTTTTGAAAAAGAACTCTTTGAAGATTGGTCTGTTAGTTTTAGGTATATTAAGAAATGGGACAGAAATCTATTAGAAGATGCTGATATTACTGGATTGGATATGGATGCATTAATGGATGATGGAGAACTTATCTGGACTAACTGGACTCAGGTTACCGTAACTGACTCTTATGATAATAGTACTCAGACATTCTGGCAGCAAAAAGATCCAACAATCCCATCAGAATATGCCCTAGTAAATCCTCCGGGAGCTAAGAGGGATTATGATGGAGTTGAAGTAGTTGTCAATAAAAGATATTCAAATGGCTGGAGCATCAACGCCTCTTATGTTTATAGTAATTCAAGAGGAACAGTTGGCACAAGTTTTAGTGCCAGTTCATCAGTTTCATCTTTATATGATAGTCCAAACTCACATATAAATTCAGATGGTCGTTTTGATCTTGAGAGAAGACATCAGTTTAAATTAACAGGTGTTATGAGAGGACCATGGGGTCTTAATTTCGGTACATATTTTAGATATATGTCTGGAAATAGATATACAAGATCTGTTAATAGTTTAGATCTTGGTTTAGATTTAAGTCAGGGATCAACAAGTATTAATGCTGAAACAATGGGTTCTCAGGGACTTCCTGATTTTATGGCTCTTGATTTAAAAATACAAAAAGAAATTAAATTAGGACCAATTAATGTCAGTATTTTTGTTGATATGTTTAATGTTTTAAATAATAATAAGGCAACAGGCGTATATACAAGATCGAGTCATCCTACATTAACTTATCAAGAAATGACATCTATTCAAGCACCAAGAATATTCAGACTTGGAGCAAAAATAGCGTTTTAAGCAATAAATATTTACATTGTAAATAAAAGTTTTTAAAAGAAAGGGAGATACTTTACTGTGTCTCCTTTTTTTTATTCAAAAAAAGTATTAAATTACGACGAATTTTTTATTCTTATAAAAAAAATCAAAGATGGATTTACTTAATTTCAAAGTGTTGCCAAACCTTATCTAATTTAGTGTGTTAGTACTAAATTTCGTGTTTTTTTTGGCAGGAATTAACATGGCTTTAAGCTATAATCCCCATGCATAAGGCTAAAGAGTTAAAGAGTTATAAAAAGATTTAAAAGGTTTTGTGTTGTAGCTTAAAGCTTTGGACTTAGGGCTTTTTGGCTCTGGCTATGCCAGATTAGGTTTGTAAATGCTGTTAAAGATTAACAAATTGTCTTGACGAACGCAAGACAAAGAGTAGAATATAGAATACTTTTTTTTTTATCAGGTCGTATTTTTTTCTCTTTCTCTCTGCCTCTCTGCCTATTGCCTATTTCCCTATTATTTAACTATCCCTTTAAATCTTTTATCATTGTTTTTAATGTAGGTACCTGAGGGTCTTTTGGTGCCATTTTTATGAACTTTTCAAAATTTAATATTGCTTTTTTAATATCACCCTTGTTTAAATAGGCATAACCAAGTTTAGAATAGTATATAGCCATTTCAGGTTTAAGTTTAGCAGCTAAGGTATAGTATGCAATAGCTTCGTCTGTTTTTCCTCCGACAAACATTATCTCTGCAACATTATATGCAACGGCTGCATCAGTAGGAGGTGAAATATCCATTGATTTTTTATAGACTTTGGCTGCTTTATCATAATCCTTTAAACCTGTATGAGCCTCTCCCAAATTTGCATAAATAACTGATACCTCTTTATTGCCTTTTAAATCAGGGACATCTTTTTTAAACCCTTTAATAACAAGTTCAAAGGCTTTAATAGCACCCTTATAGTCCTTTAATTCCATATAGCAGTTTCCAAGGTTGATTGCTACTTTATAGTTGTCAGGATATTTACTAACAAAATCTACAAAAATTGGAAGGGCCTCTGCATATTTTTTTTCCTTAACAAGTTTATTGCCTTTTTTTACCAATAATGCCATTGCTTTATTTTTTGTATTGTCAGCCTTGCCTTCTTTTGTTTTTGTCTCTTTGCTAAGAACCAGCTTCATAAATGGATTTCTTACCATCTGTGATAGCTTTATAATTTTATTAAGTGTAGTATATCCTTTTTTTTCAGCTTTGAATTCAAAATTTCCTGATGCAAAACCAAAAACACCCCATTTTCCTTTCTTATCACTTTTTGTCTCTAATTTAAAATTATATGAAACCTTGAGGTCTTTTTTTCCTGTTGTACTAATCCCATCTAATTCTTTAGAGCCGCCACTTGACACTTTGCTAACTTGAGCTATAGTGATTTTTACATCTTTTAATGCCTTTCCCTCTTCATCTTTTACCCAACCAGCCAATCTTCCCTTACCTCTTCCTTCCTGTGAAACAAGGGGGGTGGATAATACAAATAGCATAAAGCTTAATGTGATTAATAGTATGATTTTTTGACTTTTCATTTAATTCTCCTATTTATTTTTATTGTTTTAAATTAAATTATAACACATTTTTTAAAAATTTTCTTGAACTCGCGTTACCTAGCATATCTAATAAATGGATATCTAAAGAAGATTTTTTATTTAATATTTTTATAGGTAGTTTAACCGTTATTCTATAACCGTCTTTTAAGAGTTCTTCTTTATTAACTACTATCTTTTTAGTTTCAGAATGTTTAATCTTTTTTTTATTGTCAGAAAAATAAACTATGCTTATTTTTAATTTTACTATCATTTTATTTGAATCATATCCAAAAACCAGATTTTTTGGAGCAATCTGAAATATTAAAATTTCTTTTTCATAATTAACTGAAAAAATGATGTCATTTACATTAACCTCTTTAGCATCTTCGCTGATATGCTGATAATTTACCTTTTTAGACGCTTCTAATAATTGCATTGAAGTCCGTTGCATATCAATTCTGTATCTTCCATGTCCTTCTGAATCAGTAAAAAAAACGCCAAAACCATCTCCTTCGGTTTGGGTGTCCCGATATGCATGGTTACCAAAATACCAATATATATATCCATGAATTGAAGGATTATTGAAAATAGATTGACTTTCTATATGGTCAGGTTCTCCAAACTGCATATATATTCTTCCTCTATCAGTGTTATAGCCAGGTCTTGATCCTTCATTGAAATAATGATTTACAAAATCCCATCGTCTATTAATTTCATCTTTATAAATATTATCATCTGAATGAGGATTTGGGTTTCTTACGAGCCAGAATTTCTGAATAAAATTTTTTCTATCTTCAATCGAGTTTAATAATTTAAATTTTTTTTTTTCAATTTTTGTAAACAGAATATGTGTTTTCTCATAAAACTCAAGGCTCTCAGGGTCTAAATCTAATTTAGATATACCGCTACAGGCAAAAACAGCAAAAATCATACTAAATAATAATATTATACTGCTTTTATGTCTCATTTTTTTATGATTATTTTTTATGTTCATTTTTATTCAGTTTAGTTAGTACCTCTCTTATATGATTTTGGTTTTTGTTTACACGAAGTGAGGCAAAAAGGACTTTTTTTGCCTCACTTATATTTCCATCTTTGATCAGAGCAAATCCAAGTGTATTTAAAACTGCCGTATCACTATCATAGATTTTATTGGCTTCTATTAATGCATGAATTGATTCTTTGTATTTGTTTTTATAGTATAAGGCTCTTCCTGTTAAAGAGTAATATTCAAAGGCATCTTTTTTTTTGCCTTTTAAATTCTTAACAATCTCAAACATTCTATTGAGTTTTTTTTCCCTTAATAAAAAGGAAGCATACATTTTTATTAGACCCGGGAAAAAGGAATTTAATTTTATTGCTCTTTCAAAATAGTATTCAGCCTTTGCTTTATTATTAATATTATTATATTGGCCCGCCATCATCATAAAAAATAGAAAAGAATTTTCTTGCTTTAAAAATTTAGATATTACTGGAGGATGAGCTATATATGAAAGAGGTGAGACAATGAAACTACTTATTTTTGAATTTATGATTTTATTCTCAGTTATTAATTCAAGTTTTACCCTATAGTTTCCATATTTTAGCTTTTCAAGCTTTTGATTAATAGTATAAAAGTTTTTATTAGCATCAAATTCAAATTTATATTCTTTAATATATGGTCTTTTTTCATCAATAGATTTAATCTCAAGTTTAGCCATAGATGCTTTTTTGTATTTTGACATATCAATAAAAAAAGTAGAATAAATACTGTCTTTTGTACTATAAACTTGTTTAGGGTCAATCTTAATGTTTTGTCCCATTATATTAAAGGCAGAATAGCCTGTTTGATGTTTTTTTTCAGAACGATAAGATATAAGTGGACCAAATAATTTTGGAATGGTATTGTCCTGGTTTTTTATATTAATTTTTTTTTCAAAATAAGATATTTCTTTATTTACACTGTTTTGCAATATAATTGTTAATTTATAATTGCCTGATAAAATTGGGAAATAATCAGAAATTACTACGCCATGAGAGAGTTTATTTTCCATATCTTCTTTTGAACAATAATAAGGTAGATTTTTTTTGTATGTATAGACTATTGTCTTTTCTTTTTTTAAATTGACAATTAAATTATAGTTAAAATAGTATTTGTCTTTATCGGCTGAGTAATTAACTGAAACCTGCTTTGGGCGTAGTGCGAAATGAACAAAGTTTAAATTTAATACCGGATCTTTAAGAATATGTGTTTCGCCTTTGATATCAATATAATTAGTTAAAGCTGTTGTTTTGACAATTCCCTTAAAGTTGAGGAAATTTTTTGCATAGGATAAGTTTATGTTTTTTTTAGGAAGTTCGTATATTTTTTGCATCAGTAATAAGCCCTGCAGTGAAGGGTTTAAAGTACCTCTTGCTTCACCTGGAATAAGAGAGAATGAAACTTCTGCAACTGCTGGTTCAATTTTATGTAGTTCCTGATAGATTTGTTCGTGATTATTTGGGTCAATCTGTCCGATATTTGATACTAATAAGGCGGCTGGTCCATCAACAGTGGGAACATAAATTCTATATGCACCAATTCCAGATTTTTTATAAAAAACTACATTGAACATTGTTGGCAGCCCTTTCTCTACGCCTCCATGATAAGACCATATTAATACTGGATTGAGATTTCCCTTAAATACTTCATTGCTTGAAACAGGAGGGCCTAAAAGCATATATATTTTGCCTCTGTCACTCTTCCAACCTGCACCGGGTGCTCCATATTTAAAATATCTGTTAACATGTTTATATCGTTTTAGAAGCTCTGTCTTGTATTCATTATCAGGTGTCCCCTCTGTAGGATCCCTAAGTTTCCAGAATAAATCAATATAGGTGTCTCTTTCACGATTATTAGTGAGTTTACCAAATGTTTCTATTTCTAATGGTGTTATAATATAATGAATGAGGTCTTTCCACATTTCATACCTTATGTCTAATTCTTTGTTGTTCCCATATAGAATACTATTGAAATTATTAAACCCCAAAAAGAGCATGATAAATATAAAAATAATTAATGTTTTTTTCATAAGAGTTTTATATCATAAGCAATATTTATAGTCAATATTAGAATTAGATTTGATAAAAATAAAATTAATTTTTGAAATTATTTAATTTTTGTATATAATTAATATATAGGGAGGTTAATGATGCTTACAAAATTTTCTAAGATTACTAATAAAAGACTTGAGGTTGTTGATATCACAGATGACGTTAAAAACATTATAGCAAGAAGTAATGTTAAGGAGGGAATTGTTAATATCTCTATTCCTCATACTTCTGCAGCTTTGATAATAGCAATTAACTCTGACGACAATGCTCATACTGATTTTTTTGAAACCTTATCCAAGCTGGTGCCTAAAGGCTCTATGGAGTATAGGCATATTGGTGAAAATTCAGACAGCCACACAAAATCGGCAATCCTAGGTACTGAAAAACACATGATAATTGAGAACACTGAATTGCTCTTAGGCAAATGGCAGTCTCTATATTTATGTGAACTAGATGGACCAAGGGAACGAAATGTATTTGTAAAAATTATTGCAGGCTAAACTTTCTAAAACTGCATAGTAAAGTTTTTGTACCTTGAAAAAACCTGTATTTTAGGGTAATA
>JAOZTV010000475.1 GCA_029939015.1 Candidatus Aminicenantota bacterium | reverse complement strand
TATTAACATAGTAAAATATTAGCATATTAAGAATAAAACATCTATATTTTTATAAGTTTTTTATTTTTCTTTACTACCTATTCCTATTGCCCAGCGAAGTTGATGTTTTTAATCCTTTTACAGATAAGGTTTTATTCATATCCTTAATAAATTCTTTTGAATTTCCATCATACCTATTATCATTTGGGTATATATCATATAATTTCTGGTATTTTAATGGAGTTAATTTAGGCATTAGGACATTGGCACCCTTAAAGAATGGATCTGTGAAAGATGTTTTTTGTTCTTTAGTTAAAACAGATAAAGCTGTTGTAAAGGGTAAATTTGTATTTTTTGTTATTATTCTATTTATTGCCAATACTCTAAATGCCAGTTCTGGGTTTCCTGAAGGTGAGCCTGCAAGGGGTGTTTCTTCGTGCGATATAAAAGGACCACAGCCTATCATATCAAGGTCGAGTTCTTTAAAAAGCAGAATGTCATCTGCAATACTTTCTACAGTCTGACCTGGAAGTCCGATCATTATTCCGCTTCCTACCTGAAAACCCAATCTTTTTAACTCTTTCAATGAATCTATTCTATATTTATGACTCATACCCGGATTAAGTTTATGATAAAGATCAGCATTAGATGTTTCATGTTTTAATAAATATCTATCTGCTCCATTTTCTTTCAATATTTTATATTCCTCAAAAGTCTTTTCTCCGATTGCAAGAGTAATTGCAACATCAACCTTGGATTTTATACTTTTAATTATATATATATAGTCCTCAATTGAATAAAACGTATCCTCTCCAGATTGTAATACTATTGTTTTATATCCATTATTTGCAGCTTCAATTGCAATTTCAACAATCGTCTCTTTTGGTATTCTAAAACGAGGTACTTTTTTATTTTCCTTATTTAGCCCACAATAATGACATGAACGGAAACAGTAATTTGAAAACTCTATCAACCCCCTCAAATGCACAAAATTACCTGTATGTTCTTCTCTTACCTTTCCTGCAAAAGAATAAAGTTCTTTAATTATGCCCTTGTCCTCTGTTGTCAAAAAAAACAGAATATTTTCTTTTGTTGGCTTCAAATACAAGTCTTTTAATTTTTTACTAATTCTTTTATTTACAAGTTTGCTAACAATTAAGCGTGAGGTGCATTTCTCTATAGCGTGCCCCGCAGGGAGCTCAGTAGGTCTGAGCGACTGAGGACCGGGAGGAAAAAATTGAGCACAATTTTTTGCGTTAGCATTAGAGATATCACCGGAAGCGACCTCTAAATTCACCTCTGATTTTGAAGTTCTAACAGTATTATCTTCATCATATATAGACATCTTTTTCCCCATTTTTTATTTCCTCCAAATTATTATTTAAAGCTTTCTGGTGTTTCTTCGGAACTGTTTTAGCAATAGAATCAATCAAATTACCACCTTTCATCTGTAATTTTTCATCTGCAAAATTTGTGAGATATTCCTGAAAGCTTGTTAAACCATTTTGAAGACAATAATGCTTAATCAATCCCGGTTTTGCAAGATCCATAAAATCTGCACCTGTTCTGTTTAATCTATAACAACCTGTACAAAATGATGGAATATAGCCAAAATCTAACATATCACCAATTACTTCTGCAAGAGGTCTATGATCTCCAAGTGAAAACTGAGCTGCACTTTTACCCTTTGAATACCCACCAGGATCAGTTTTAGAACCTGCACTGATCTGTGAAATACCAAGCCTGAATGCCTCTCTTCTAAAATCTGCATTTTCTCTTGTACTCAGAATTATTCCAGTATAAGGTACGGCAAGTCTTAATATTGCAATTATTTTTTTAAATTCCTCATCGTCAATTTTATACGGTGGTTTCATTGACAGAGGGGAATTATCAGCAGGTTCAATTCTTGGGATGGAAATTGTATGACAACCAACTCCAAATTTTTTCTCAAGATGTTTATTATGTGCAAGTAATGCCATAACTTCAAATTTTGGATCGTATAGACCAAATAAGGTTCCTATTCCTACGTCATCAACACCACCTTCCATTGCCTCATCCATTGCTGACAGATGATTAAGATAATCAGACTTTATTCCTGACGGATGCATTTTTTTAAAAGTTTCATAATGATAGGTTTCCTGAAAAAGTTGATATGTTC
>JAOZTV010000474.1 GCA_029939015.1 Candidatus Aminicenantota bacterium | reverse complement strand
TGTTTATAAGTATGATTTGTTTCGGACAATCAGGTGCCGGATCAATTAGAGGAACAGTTAAGAGTGCTGAAGGTGAAGTTTTGCCAGGAATTCTTGTTACATTAACTAGTCCGTCAATTGTTGTTAAGCAATTAACCGCCCTAACTAATGAGAATGGTCTTTATCGTTTCGTAGGCTTATTGCCGGGCAATTATCAGGTAAAATTTGAATTAGAAGGTATGCAGACAACAATTGAAAAAGGCATTAGAGTAAGAGTTGGCAAGACTATGTCAGTTGATGCAAGTATGAACCTTAAAACTTTAACAGAGGAAATTATTGTTGAAGGAAAGGCTCCTACTCTTGACAGGCAGAAAGCAACGGGCGTTGCTTCAATGGGAATTGAGTTCTTGAAATCCCTGCCTGCCGGTAACAGAGGTTTTGAAACATTTTTTGCAATGACACCAGGAGTTACAGGAGATACAGCCCATGGAAGCAGTGAGATGTCAAATGCTTATTTACTTGATGGCGTTAATATGGGTGACCCTTCCACAGGAATGAGAGGTGTTAGTTTTGGAGCTGATATTATGGAAGAGGTTGCAGTTCAAACTGGTGGAATATCTGCTGAATACGGAAGTGTTCAGGGAGCTGTTGTTAATATAGTTACGAAATCCGGTGGGAATAACTTCTCTGGTTCTGCTTCGTTTTATTATAACCATGAAAGTCTTCAATCTGATAACACAGAGGGAACTGATCTATATGATCCTGATAATGCGACTAAAGTTGGAGAGAAATTTAAAATGGAACCTGTTTTTACTCTGGGTGGTCCTGTTATAAAAGATAAACTCTGGTTTTTTCTTAACTTAAGTATGACAAATCAGGAAACTTATGCACCTGGTTATCCTCACGATAGAGAAGAGAATATTCCAGAAGATCAGAAAAGATATTTTCCTTATATGAAGTTGACATTCCAGCCAAGTCAGAATGACAAATTTATTGTGTCTTATAATTTTACAACTCGTATTAGAAATCATAGAGGGGCTCATTGGAGTGAATCTATTGATACTACTGTGATACAAAATTCACCGAGTCATACATTTAATGCACATTGGACAAAAACATTTGGGAATAGCTTATATTCAAATTTAAAAATAGCTTATATTGACTCAATGTTAGATTTACAATCAAAAAGTCCAGGGACTAATTATAACGATTCGAATACAGGGTTATATACAGGTGCCTATTGGAGAAACAAGGATATTAATCCTAGAGATAGATATCAATTAAATTTTGATGCAACTGCTTTTATTGATGACTTAGCTGGATCTCATGAATTAAAATTTGGTGGTGAAATTCAGATGGCTAAAACCGGTTGGATAATGGAATCTCATGATGGACCAGGCCCTCTTACCCCGGATATGACTTTTGGATATGTCATAGTACAGCCTGATGATGGATACGACCTGGGCATTAGTTTTAATGGTGGATTTGAAAGAAAGGAAGAAATGAAGAATTATTCTCTTTTTATAAATGACACCTGGACTATTTTAAGTAATCTTACAATAAACCTTGGTTTTAGATATGATTATCAAACAATTACATGGCCACAGCAGGCTTTGGAAAAAACATCTATATGGAACCCTAATGGCGCTCCATATAATCAATCTGTGCCAGAAACAACAACTCCAATGAAATGGAATGATTTTTCACCAAGATTAAGTGCAATTTACGATGTTTTTTCTGATGGTTCAACAATGATAAATGTATCATGGTCAAGGTATGTACAACCTAATCAAACAGGTTGGATTAATTCTGCACATCCAAATGGCTGGTATTATTGGATGACGCCAATAGATAAGCAGGGAAGCCCGCTTAATGCCTGGGTAAATGTACTCTTACCGCCTGGAGAAGCTGTAGGAATTGGATATAAGGATCATGATCTATCAGCACCAATTGCAGATGAACTTACCATTGGTATTGAAAGAGAAATATTTGAGGATTGGTCAATCGGCGTGCGTTATTTAAAAAAATGGGATAAAAACAATATTCATATTGTAGATGCAGCACATTTAGATATTGATGCTCTTATGGATAATGGAGAATTAAACTGGATCGACTGGGAACCGGTAGATGTTACTGATACTTATGATAACTCTACTGTTAC
>JAOZTV010000153.1:1361-7688 GCA_029939015.1 Candidatus Aminicenantota bacterium | reverse complement strand
TTGAATTGATCCAAATAAGACTTTTTGAGTAATTATTTAATAGTCTTTTATAACCGAAAATAACTCGGTGTATTATCGCTTCCGGTGGTATCTCTTTCACTAACGCAAAAAATTGTGCTCAATTTTTTACTCCACGTCCTCAGTCGTTCGGACTGTCACTCTCTGCGGGGCACGCTTCAGAGAAATGCGCCTCACTCTTAGTTTTTTACCTTAAAAAAATTGAATAAGTTTGATTTCTGTAATAGCAGAAAGACAATATTTATGATATTATAGACAGATGGTTAAAACCTTTGATAGATATGTGTTTAAAGAAGTTGCAATTCCTTTTGGGATAGGTCTTTCTGTCTATACATTCTCATTATTAATTAACCAGATATTGAGATTATCTAATCTTTTTGTTTCTAAAGGTGCAGGTCTTGAGACTATTTTTAAGTTTCTGATATATTTGCTACCTGATTTCTTATCTTTTACTATTCCGATGTCAACATTAATGGGTGTACTTGCCGGTATAAGCCGTATGAGTACGGATTCTGAGATAACTGCGTTTAAGACTATGGGAATTTCAAATTTAAGACTTTATCGTCCAGTCTTTGTCTTTACATTCTTAATGTGGATTGTCTCATCTCTTTTAATAATGTTTATTACTCCAAAGTCCAACTATGAATTAAGGAAATTGCGGGCAGATGTTGGAATATCTCAGGCTGTAAAATCTATAAAACCCAAGACATTTTATGATGATTTCCCAGGTTATGTTATTTATTTTGAAGACATTGACCGGAGTACAGATGAATGGAAAAATGTTTTTTTATATTTTAGAGAGGGTGGACAAAAGGATAAGGTAATTCTTGCCAAAAGAGGTACAATTATTCAGGATGGGAAACAATTAGAGAAAAAAGATGAAAATGATGGGGTAATTAAACGTAAAGATGCTTTTTTTAGTTTAAAAGATGCAACAATATTCAGTTTTAATAGAGAAAACCCTGAAAAGGATAACTCAATTGTTTTTTATTCATATTTTAATAAGCATATTGCAAATAGAAATGATGGTTTTAAGGTAAACAAAGGTAGTACTCAATTAAGTCTACCTGAATTAATTAAAAAAATTGAAATATTAAAAAAAGATGAAAAATTAAAAAACTCTCTGAGTTTTATTTCATTGGAAACGGAATATCATAATAAATTTACTTTGCCTCTTGCATGTATTGCATTTGGTATATTAGGGCTTGCTCTCGGTATATCGACTAATAAGGGTGGAAAAATAAGCGGTTTTATAATTTCTCTTGCAATTATCTTCATATTTTATTCAATTACAGTTATTGGCCGAAATATGATAACCAAAAAACAAATATCGGTCATCACAGGTATGTGGACGCCTATTGTATTTTTGTTTTTAACAGGCATTATCCTCTTTGTTTTAACTCTCAAAGAGAAAAAAATCAGAATCGATAAGGTGTTTGCTTTAGTAGAAAAAATAAAAACTCGTTTTTTTTCAGAAAAAAGGACATTATTTATACTTAAAATTAAAAAGAAAAGTTTTCGTGTTTTTAATATTTTGGATGTTTATATTATTAAAAAATTATCTTTGATATTTGTGTTTATTTTTCTTTCAATAATAATTATATTCTTTGTAATAAATATAATTGAACTTGCTGATGATGCCATAGAAAATGGAGTTAGCTTTGCAATCGTTTTAAGTTATGTTACATATATAATGCCGGAAATTCTTAATTATATCTTTCCAGTTACAATTTTGACTACAGTTTTATTGACTTTTTCAATAATGAGTAAGAATAATGAAATAGTGGCAGTTCAGGTTAGTGGTATAAGTCTTTATAGGCTTGTTTTACCAGCAATTATTTTTGGAATTGTTGTTTCAGGCGTTTCTTTTTTTATACAGGAGTATATTACCCCTGATGCAAATAAAAAAGCACTTGTTTTATTTAATAAAATACATAAAAGAAATAAAAAAGTAAGTCATGAATTACAGAGAAACTGGGTTGTTGACAATAAAAGACAATTTTTCTTTTATCAGGCCTATAATAATAAAACTAATTTATTTCATAATTTTGGAAAACTCGAATTTGATGATAATTTCAAGCTTAAAAAAAGAGTTTATGCAAAATATGCAAAATGGACAAAAGACAAAGAACTAACTCTTCAGGATGGGTTTGAAAAGACCTTTGCTGATAATAGTCCTATTGCAAATAAAAATTTTGGACCATTTATTATTAACACCCATCTTAACAAGGATGTTTTTCTTAACAAAAAACGTAAACTTAAAGATATGATATCCAAAATACCAGGCTTAAATAGGTATAAGGTTGAGTTGCCGGGTAATAGATTTGTTTTCTTTGAAGACTATGACGGTACGAAGTTTATAAATTTCAGTGCAGCATTTTTTGATGGGGGTTATAGAATTGAAAAACTTATTAACTCTAAAACTGCAAAATGGTTAAACAGGTCTGAGATTGAATTAAATAATGCAAATATAATAATGTTTTCTAAAAACAGTTCTCCTTTGAAAAAACCTGTATTGCACTCTCTTAAAATTCATATTGATGATGGAAAAGACTTCTTTAAAAAGAAAATAATTTCATCTCAATTTATGAATATATCGAGCCTGAAAAAATACATTTCATATTTAAAAAAGAGTAATTCTGATACTATAAGATACGAGGCAAAACTCTATTATAAGTATGCCTTTCCTATTTCCAGTTTGATTATGGTCTTACTTGCTATACCATTTTCATTTTTAATGGGCAATAAGGGTGCAGTATATGGCATTGGACTTGCTGTAGGATTTTCTATGATATATTGGACATCGTTTGGTATTTTTAGTGCATTAGGCTCTGCTGCAATTCTGTCTCCCTTTATTTCGGCCTTTGCCCCGATATTAATTTTTGCTTCATTATCATTATACTCTTTTTTTAATTTGAAGACTTAGTTTAAACTTTGCTTTTTATTGGAACTTTATTAATATATTTTACGTTTATTATTATGGAAAGGGATGTATGGAAATAGGTCAGGCTGTAGAACTGTGCTTAAAAGGAGATCAGGGGGCATGGAATATGATTATTACTACTTATTCAAAAATGGTATATAATATTGCCTTGAATTTTACTTATAATTATGATGATGCTGCCGATATAGTTCAGGATATTTTCTTAAAACTTCACCAGAACCTGCATAAATTTGATAATAGCGGAAATCTCAAGGGATGGATTACAAGAATTTCAAAAAATTATTGTATAGATCATTGGAGAAAAAATAAGAAGAACAAAAACATGGTTGAGTTGGAAGACAATCTTGTCGTTGAAAAAGATGATCCGGAACAGTTTAATATTAGAAAATCAGAGATACAATTCTTAAAAAATAAAATAAAATTGCTTGACCCGGAATTGAGAATGACATTGGTAATGCGTGATATTGAAGGCATGGCATACTCTGAGATAGCAAAAAATTTAGATATTCCACAGGGAACAGTAAAATCAAGAATTAACAGGGCAAGATTAAAATTAGCAAAGATTGTTATGGGAGGCAAATAAAATGGATTGCATAAAAGCAGAAGAACTACTGTCTGAATATATTGAAGATGAACTTTCTGAAAAATTGCATTTAGAAATAGAAGAGCATTTAGAGCATTGCCCATCATGTAATAGACTCTGTGTTTCATTGAAAGATATAATAAATATTGGTCCAAAACTTCACGAAGAAGTACCATTTTATTTGAAAAACAGACTATTATATATACCTGAATTAATAGAATTACAAAAAGAGGAACCTCCTACAAATCAGGGATTAAAATTTATTGCTGCTATGATTGGCACCGCAATCTTATTATTAAATGTTTTTTATTTTACAAATATCTATCCTGAGGGACATAGCTTTATGCATAAAACTATGTCAAAAATTGAAAGGTTTGCAGTTGACACAAAGGAATATGTTCTGCAAAAAGATAGTGTTAAAAACAATTTATTAATATCCTTTTTAGATAAAAATATTTTTGCAGATGACGAGAAGGATTTTATAAGCTGGAATGGAGAAAATGGTGAGGGGAATGGATAAAAAAAAATTACTCATAGTTGTTCTTCTCGTAGCTGTGGGTGTAATATTTCAAATCTTAATACAGGATATACCAAATTTTTTTGAAAATAAAAGAGATGGTATTTTAATTGATAATATCTATTCTAATGATTTTATATTAAAAGAAAAACAATTCAAAAATTTGTCAGAAATTACTATTGATAATCCAGCAGGAAATATTTTTATAGAAAGCTCGAAAACTGAGATAAATTATATAAATGCAACGATAGTTGTTTTTCATAAAGATAAGATTGAAGCTGAAAAAACAAGAAATACAATTTCAATTACATTTGAAGAAAAATCAAATAAATTAATGATAAACTCCAAATTTAAGGGTTCTTTCCCATTAAATAGAGTTAGAATAAATTATACTCTAAAGCTTTCTGATAAATCATTATTAATAGTTACTAATGCAAATGGAATTATTAATGCTTCTAAAATAAAATCTTCAATGAAAATCACAAATATAAAGGGCAGAATTTTATTAAATGAAATTGAAGGTAAAATATTTATAAAAGAAGCAAAGGATAATGATGTAATCATATCTGATTGTTCTAATATCATAGCTAATCTGGTAAATACTACAACTAAAATTTCAAAAACATCTGGAAATATAGACTTATTTGCTAAAGGCGGTAAGATTAGAATCGAGTCTATTGATAATACTAAAAGCATAAAAATTGATTCCAGACAAAGCAGGGTGTCACTCTCAAACATAAAAAACAAAAAAATTAATATTAAGATATCTTATGAAGATATTTTTGTGAAGAATGTTTCGACAAATAATATTGATTTATTCCTTAAAAATAGCAATCTGGTTATCGACCCAATAGCAAGCATAAATAGAATTAACATTAATGCATTAGATGCAAAAATTATACTAAAAAAGAATGTTAATGTTTTACCAAAATATATAATCGACCTTAATTATGGAGAGATTACCGGGGCAATAAATAAATTAAATATTACAAAAAAAAAGCATTCACAGCAAATGACATCTCATACAGGAAAACCAGAAATTATAATCAAGGGCGAGTATTCAGACGTAAAACTTATTGAGAAGTAAGTTTAACCTAAATTGAGCGATTGTTTTTGGATGACGAGGTTAAGAATGTTGTTGCCAGAAGGTTTTGCAAAAACCGCAGGCATACTAATAAGTATGTCGAGGATTTTTGTAAAGCCTTATGGTGCAACAGGCTTTAGCCTATTCGCCGAAAGAATCGCTCAAATTAGGTTTAATTGCTTTTCTGCAATTTCAGCCCAGCCACGATTTGCCATTGGACTTGCAGGGCTAGGGTGCAGGACTTTTCCTGTCTTTATATTAAGATCTGACAAGGCGGAGTTTATTCTTTTCTCAGCAAAACCGCCTATCCCAATTACCCAGTCTGGGTTAATTAATTCAATAATTTGTAATAATTGGTCATCACATATTTTATAAAGTTTCTCTCTTTCCTCTTTTTTTAATTTATCAGGCGTTCTATTCCTACCTGACTCTTCCATAAAAACAAGAGGACAATAATTCGCAACAAAATTATCCTTGAAAAACGATTCAGGTGTTTTATACTTCTCTTTAAAATATCCCCATAATCTTCTACCACTCACCTCAGATCTTTTACAATTAAAACCTGTAATAGGTCTTTTAGGATGTTCCTTTTCAGGTTTTTCAA
Organism: Candidatus Aminicenantota bacterium; assembly: GCA_029939015.1. Taxonomy (GTDB): domain Bacteria; phylum Acidobacteriota; class Aminicenantia; order UBA2199; family UBA2199; genus JAOZTV01. The sequence goes on along the minus strand of JAOZTV010000153.1, from coordinate 1,938 downwards.
TATTCACATCAATCCCCATCCAATCCCTGACTAATTCAACCTCTCCAAAAGGAACCCCAGTCTGAGCCATTCCCCATGGTCCCGGATTCATACCAAGAAAGACATTTTTGGTATGACCTTTTATAGACATTTCAAGATATTTAAAATAACTATTTCTCGCATATTCTAATGGGTTATAGACAAAGGCTACAGGCTCGGAAAATATCAGTTTACTAACTTCATTGCTAAACTGAATACTTAGTTCTTTAATTTTGTTTAATTTATTATTTGTCATTTTATGATATATTGTATGTATTTATATTTTAAAAGTAAAGAAAAAAAAGTTGTAAGTTTTATTTTTTTTTGTCATAATATTCTATTCTATGATTTTACAGTTTATAGAAAAAGGAGGTATGTATGATTAAGAAAGTTTTATTAGCGATGGTTTTGGCAGTTTTTCTTTTTGTGGATTTTGCCTGTGTAGTTGTTGCTCCGAGGACAGATCCTCCGCCGAGGAAAAGGACTGTTAAAACTCGAAAGCCTGGTCCCGGTTATATCTGGGTTAAGGGTCATTGGGCATGGAAAAGGGGGAATTGGC
>JAOZTV010000153.1:0-1261 GCA_029939015.1 Candidatus Aminicenantota bacterium | reverse complement strand
ACTGTATCAAAAGAGCGAAAGATTGTCAAAGATAAGGAAGAAAATCTTAAAGTTGAAATGGTTAAAGTATCTGAAAAAACAAATAATGATGTTGGTGATGATATCTATCAAAAAGGTATTGCATCGTGGTATGGAGGTAAGTTTCAAGGTCGGAGAACTGCCAATGGTGAAGTATATGATAAATATAAATTAACCTCAGCTCATAAAACGCTTCCGTTCAATTCTATAGTTGAAGTAACAAACCTGAATAATTTTAAGAAAGTTATTGTTAGAATAAATGATAGAGGGCCTTTTGTTAAGGGACGAATAATTGATTTGTCAAAAAAAGCTGCGAATATGATAGGAATGGAAGATACTGGAACTGCTCCTGTAACATTAAAAATTCTCAATAAAAAGGAGTTGAATGAACTTAATAAGGCGGTGGTTTTTTCTAAACCATCAACAGGACAATTAGATAAGTCTGTCCAAAATTATTCGGTAAGTACGCAATGGTTTTATATTCAGGCTGGAGCATTTCAAGATAGAGTAAATGCAACCCGGGTAGTAGATAAGATAAAAAGAGTTACAGATGTTAAGTTTATAATAAAAAAGAATAATGGCTTCTATAAGGTTGTTTCAGTGAAATTATCACCCAAGTCTTTTGCTGACAAGATATCTTCAGATTTAAAGGAATACTATATTGACACATTTGTAAAGTCATTTTAGAATTAGGTAGTAATTAAAAATTAAGGAGATATTATGATTAAAGCAAATGAATATTTTGAAGGTAAGGTAAAAAGTATAGGTAATGATATTGAGGGTAAAGATTTTACCGTAGGGATAATTGAAGCAGGGGAATTTACCTTTGGCACAAGTACGGATGAATTAATGGAAATAATAATTGGAGAAATGGAAGCCTCTTTACCAGATGGAACAAAGAAGATATATAAAAAAGGTGAGTCTTTTTCAATACCTGCAAATAAAGAATTTACAGTAGTAGTCAAAAAACCAGTCTCATACCTCTGTCTTTATTCTTAAACATTTATAATTGTTAGTACAGATTTAAGCGTGAGGTGACTTCCTATGTAACGTGCCCCGCAGAAAACTCAGAATGCCTGAGTTTTTGAGGACTTGGAGTAAAAAATTGAGCACAATTTTTTGCGTTAGTGAAATAGGTATCACCGGAAGCGACCTTAAAGTAGAGGTTCTTCGCCAGAAACTATGGGTAATGTTATTTAACCTCCATGAGCTTAGCCTTATTCCGCCCATCCGCCAACTTTAA
>JAOZTV010000008.1 GCA_029939015.1 Candidatus Aminicenantota bacterium | reverse complement strand
CCGGGGATATTAAACAACTTGAAACTGACAATAAAATAGATGCTATTTTAGATACAATTGAAGCCAGAGAAATTAAACCCAAACAAGGTATATTTTACGATGGGCAGGTTTTTGATGCTTATGTTTTTATTGCCGACCTCATAAAGTCTGCCAAAAAATCAATTTTGCTGATTGATAATTATATTGATGAAACTGTTTTGCAACTTTTTACAAAACGAAAGAAAGATGTATCTATAACTATCTACAGCAAAAATATTACAAGAATTCTAAAGCAAGATTTGGTAAAACATAACAGCCAATACCCTAAAATAGAGCTAAAAAAATTCACCAAAGCCCACGACCGATTTTTAATAATTGACGAGAATACTGTTTACCACTTTGGAGCAAGCCTGAAAGATTTGGGTAAAAAATGGTTCGCTTTTTCTAAGATGGATATGGAAGCTATGGAGATGATTGCTAACCTTGGAAATGAGGGTGGTAATGAGTGAGTGAAAATGGAAATATTGTAATGGAATCACAGACAAAATATAATTCCGAAATTTGGATGATTTAATATGACAAAAATAACTGAAAATACAATTGCAAACAAAACAATAAATTGATTAATAATCTAAAGTATATTTTATTTTTTAGCAAAATACGCTGCTTTTTCTATAGACATTGTAATGTCTCTGTTTTCTAAGAAGACGTGTTTTGGTACTTCGATATGAATTGGTGCCCAGTTTACTATTGATTTTATTCCTGCTGAAACGAGTTGATCTGCGACATCCTGTGCAACTGTTAAAGGAACAGTCATTATTCCAATTGTTATTTTGTTTTTTTTTATGATATCTTTCATTTTACCGATATCATAACATTTACATCCGGCAATAACTCTATTGGTTTTTTTATTATCACTGTCAAATGCAGCTGAAATAACTAAATTTGGGCTTCTTCCCATAAAATATGTCAAGACAGCCCTTCCAAGATTTCCAATTCCAACAAGAGCAATCTTTTGCCCTTCCGGTTCAATCATAAGTTCATTTAGAGCATCCCGAAGGTCTAAAATATTATAACCTTTTTGAGGATTACCTTTTTGACCAATTTCCATAAAATCTCTTCTTACCTGGGCAGCTGATCTATTAATTAATTTACCCAGTTCATAAGAAAATATAGTTTCTTTTTTTGCCTCAACCAGACGGTTTATTACCCTCCGGTAAAGACTCATGCGTTCAATGGTTTTTATTGGGATGCTCATTGGTTGTTTATTCTTCTCTCTTTATTAAAAACCTAATCCTATTTGTGCACCGATTAACATATTTTCAAAAAGACTGTCAAATGGCATTGTAGCAAAAAATGTAAATTTTATATTATCACTTCTAAACCCTGCATTTAATTTTAACCCAAGATCTGTTGAGTACGCTTCTGTACCGCCAATTAAAAACATTTTTTGAATTCCACCACCTACAAAGAGATTGCTTAATTTAACATTAAGGATAATTGCAGGTTGCAATAAAAAAGTTTCAAAATTAAAATCCTGCATAATTAAGTTTGCCTCAGGACTCAATATTAGGTTATCGCTTATATAAAAGTCAAGATTAGCTCCAAAATACCAGAAAAATGGATCAAATTTGAAATCATCTCCAGCCATTATGCCGAAATTCCCAAAAAAACCAATATCATTATTCCCTGCATTCAATGTTGAATTAACAGAAAACAATAAAATAATAATAATAAAAACATATAGTATTTTTTTCATGTATTCCTCCTATAATATAGGATATTATAAATTAAAATATAAATCAAGCATTCTTGCTAAATAACCATTACAATTGCTTAATTTAGTCAATTTTTACAAAAATAGTTGCAGGTTTACCAAGTAATCCTGCCGAACTTACAGGAACAATAATATAAGTATAACTCTCTGTTTTTGAAACATCGTCATTATTAAAACTTGTTGCACCATCAGCAGTAGAACCCAAAGACACCAACTCGTTATCATCTATCTTATAGACATTATATTTTATGATATTATGATCAAAATTCTGTGAGTTTTTCTGCCATGAAATTACATCCAGATATTCTGTCTGCAAAAGAGATCTATTTTTTATTCTTTCTCCTTTAAGACCTAAAACAGGTTGAATTAATAGAGAATTAAGATCAAGAATACTACCTATTTTTGATTTTAGTTTTAATTCATCGTTTAATTTGCCACAGAAGATTGTTCTTAAATATCTTTCTTCTGCTGTTTCGTTAGGAAATATTGAAGCTATTAAGCCCACTGTACCTGCAACATAAGGTGCTGCCATTGATGTTCCATTATAAAAGGCATAATTTGACACTGTTGACGATGAAAGTGAAATCACACTCCCTTCAATATTTGATAAGCTAAGACCATCTTCTCTTGAAATTGAAACAACAACCGGCCAATCACCTTCTTCTCCAAGAGTACCAGAGAATATACCTGCCTCATTATTATAGATAATAACGCCAATTGCCCCTGCATTCTGTGCATTTTCTGCTTTTTCAGCAAAGGTAGCATCACCTCTTTCAATTAGAGCAATATTACCTGAAACAGTAGCAGGAAAATCTGAAGAAGACAGCCCCTTATTACAATTATATATTTCTCCAGTCATTCCACTTGCGCTATTTGCAAAAGTCATTTTAAATACAGTATAAGTTGAACTATTTACTTTAACAGTTCCGGGATTTAAACCTGTTCCAGTCATAACAGTTGATCTAATTGCAACTCCTGGAGCTCCAATATCAACAGACGATGAACCAAAATTTGAGAAAGAGCCTAATATTGCATTTGAATCAGTAGCAGCAATAGAAATTAAATTTGGGACTTCATATGAGGATGGAAAATGAGGAGTGTTGTCATTATTGACAGGATTACCATCATCATCACCATTTCCTGCAGCACAGGTAATTATTACCCCGGCTTCCCCAACTAATTTAAAAGCATCTTTTTCAATTGCACTAAATGAAGTACCGCCAAAACTACAGTTTACGGCAACAATATTTACTCCAAGAGATTTCATTTTTATAAGATAGCTTAGAGCTTCAACGGTATCACTTGTATAAATATATCCATCTGAACGAAAACCCTTTAATGCCATAATTTTAACATTTGGAGCAACACCTGAAATCCCTATACCATTAGCTTGTGAAGCAGCAATTATACCTGCAACATGTGTACCGTGATTAATTGAATCCAAATCCATAGGGTCTGAATCGTCTGAACCAAAATCATATCCATAATAATCGTCCTTATACCCATTTCCATCATCATCAATCCCATTATTTGGAGTTTCTCCAGTGTTTTTCCACATTGATCCTTTAAGGTCTTCGTGGTTATAATCAACACCACTGTCCAAAACAGCAACTACAACGTCTGCATTACCCTTTGAGATATTCCATATTTCAGGTGCATTAATATCAACACCGTCTGTACCATTTGTATTTCCATAACCATAAAAATTCTGACCTGTATTATTCAATCCCCATTGTTGATAAAAGAGAGGGTCGTTTGGAATTGATGTTGCAGTCTTTGCATAATTTAAGGAAATTGATTCAATCCCTTGAATATTAAGTATTTGAGCTGTAATAGATGTATCTGAGATAGTAAGTTTATCAGAATCAGTTTTTATTAAGTAGATATTCTGGTCTTGAAGTTTTGAAATATGTGAAAAATGTTTTTTTACTTTAAAATTTTTATTATTTAATTCACCCTTAATACTATTTATTAATATACCTTTATTAAGTTTTATTAATAGTTCGCCGGGTTTGAATAAGATCTTTTCAGAATTAAGTTTTTTTCCAACAACTGAATTGAGAGGAATTGAAACTGTAAGTACTATTAGAAATATTGAAATTAAATTAAATGTTTTTCGCATATCTTTCTCCTTTGGATCATACCATCTGGTAATTTGGTGATTCTTCTGTAATTATTACATCATGTGCATGGCTTTCTTTTAATGATGCATTTGTTATTTGAACAAATTTAGCTTTATCTTTAAGTTCATCTATGTTTTTACAACCTGTTAGTCCCATTCCGGCTCTTACGCCACCTATCATCAATGGAACCATATTCATAATACTACCTCTATATGGGACTCTTCCCTCAATTCCCTCCGGAACTAATTTTGATTCAGAATATTCATCTTCCTGAAAATATCTGTCCTTACTGCCGGCTTTCATTGCACCTATTGAACCCATTCCTCTATATTTTTTATATGATCTTCCCTGATATATGATTAATTCTCCGGGGCTCTCATCGGTACCTGCAAGAAGTGAACCTATCATAACTGAATTTGCCCCTGCTGCAAGTGCCTTTGTAATATCTCCGGAAAACTTAATTCCACCATCTGCAATAACCGGGATATCCCCATTAATTTCTTTTACAACTTCCATAATTGCAGAGATTTGAGGCATTCCTGCTCCAGTAACTACTCTTGTGGTACATATTGAACCCGGACCAATTCCAACCTTAACAGCATTTACACCAAGATCAAGTAAAGCTCTTGCAGCATTTGCCGTTGCAATATTTCCTGCAATTAATTCAATATCAGGAAAATTTGTTCTAATCATTTTTACTGTATCTAAAACCTTTCTTGAATGTCCATGTGATGTATCTATTGAAATAACATCAACCTTTTTATCAACGAGAGCCTTAACCCTGTCCAATGTATCAGAAGATGTGCCTACAGCAGCACCAACACGAAGTCTTCCAAACTTATCCTTTGATGCATTAGGAAATTTTTCAGATTTTAGTATATCTTTTAGGGTAATTAAGCCAAGAAGATAATTGTCTTTATCAATAACTGGTAATTTTTCTATTTTATTTAAATGGAGTAATTTTTTTGCCTCATCCATTTTTATGTCTTCGTTAACTGTTATCAAGCCCTCTGTTGTCATTAACTCTTTGATTTTTGTATTTGAATTAATTGAGAATCTGATATCCCTATTGGTTAGAAGACCAACGAGTTTACCTTTATCATCAACTATTGGTAAACCGGAAATGCCCTTTTCCTTAACTAATTGCAAGGCTTCACTAATTCTATTATCAGGGGTTAGGGTAATTGGATTAACTATCATTCCAGATTCAGATCTTTTAACAATTCTTACCTCATTTGCCTGTTCTTCAATACTCATGTTTTTGTGTATTATTGCAATTCCACCTAATTGTGCAAGAGCAATTGCCATTTTGGATTCAGAAACAGTATCCATTGCAGCTGAAATTACAGGAATATTTAAGGTGATATTATTTGTTAGTTTTGCCGTTGTATCAACAGCTCCAGGAATTACTTCTGAATAATCTGGGACCAATAATACATCATCAAAGGTTAAACCCTTATGCTCTGTAAATTTATTCATTATACCCCCATATTTTACTTTTTCTTCTTTTTTTTTCTTCTTTTTCCTGGTAATTTGGAACTTGGCTTTGAAAGTTTAGTTTTTCTTTTTTTCTTAAGGTCTTCAAAAACATCCTCTTCAACTGGCATAAAATGATACATCAATTTAACAATTTCTTCCTCAATATTATTTTGCAATTCTTCAAAAAGGAAAAAACTTTCTTTTTTATATTCTATTAATGGATCTTTTTGAGCATATCCTCTCAGACCTATTCCTTCTTTAAGGTGATCAATGTTTTTAAGATGATCCTTCCATTGAGAGTCAGTTTTTTCGAGCATAATATATCTTTCCATTCTTCTCATATATTCGCTACCAAGAGCCTTCTCTTTTTCTTCATAAAAATCAAGTATATAGTTTCTTGTACGTGACTTTAGTTCTTCATAAGGAGTTTTCCTGTAACTTTCCCCAAGTCCTCTTAAAAGATCAAGTCCAAATTGAACCTGAACTTCTTTCTCAAACGAATTGAAGTCCCATTCTTCTACCTCTTTATCTTCAACTATATAAGAATTAAAATAATGATCAAATATCTCAGCAGATAAATTTTTGACCTGCCCTTTAAGGTCTTTACCCTTAAGCACATCCTTTCTAATAGTATAGATAACCTGTCTCTGTTTATTCATAACATCATCATATTCTAAAAGATGTTTTCTTATTGAGAAATTCTGTCCCTCAATCTGTTTTTGTGCGTTTTCAATAGCCTTAGAGACAAATCTGTTCTCAATTGGAACACCGTCAGTCATACCGGCACCAACAAGCATTCCTTTAATCTTGTCTGAACCGAGTATCTTCATAAGATCATCTTCCAGAGAGATATAAAAACGCGATGAACCCGGGTCGCCCTGTCTTCCTGCTCTACCTCTTAACTGGTTATCAATTCGTCTTGCTTCATGTCTTTCTGTTCCAAGAATATGTAAACCACCAAGTCCTAATATTTTTTTTTGATCCTCTATCTGTTGTTTTCTTATTTCAATGTCAACAGTATTAATGATATCCTCAGGGGCATTTTCTTTTGTATAACCTCTTCTCTTTAATTCGTTAACGATCATAAAATCAGGATTACCACCAAGAATTATATCAGTACCCCTACCAGCCATATTGGTTGCAATAGTAATTGCGCCAAGTCTTCCAGCCTGAGCTACAATTTCAGCTTCCATTTCGTGATATTTAGCATTTAATACTTCATGTTTTATTCTTTCTTTTATCAATCTGCGACTTAATAATTCTGAATTTTCAATAGAAATAGTTCCAACAAGGACGGGCTGTCCCTGCTCTGATAATTCTCTTATCCCTTCTACAACTGCATCCCATTTTTCAGCGGTACTCCCATAGATAACATCAGGGAATTCTTTTCTAATTAATGGCTTATTTGTAGGAATTTCAGCAACATCTAAATTATAAATTGAAGAAAATTCAATTGCCTCAGTAATTGCAGTACCAGTCATTCCACTCAATTTTTTATACATTCTAAAATAATTCTGAAATGTAACCTGGGCAAGAGTCTGATATTCCTGTTCAATTTTAACATTTTCTTTAGCCTCAAGAGCCTGATGCAAACCGTCTGAATATCTTCTTCCATCCATCATTCTACCTGTAAACTCATCAACAATCATAACCTGATTGTCTTTTACAAGATAATCCTTATCCCTGTCAAAAAGAAAATGAGCCTTTAAAGATTGATTTACCTGATGAAGAGTATCCATATTTCTCAGGTCATAGAGATTTTCAATTTTAAAGAACTTTTCTGCTTCAGTTATACCATGCTCAGTTAAAACAACAGTTTTTGATTTTTCATCTTTCTCATAGGCTTTCTGATCACCCTTTATTCTTTTAATAAAATCATTCACAGTATAATAAAACGAAGTTGATTCTTCAGTTGGACCTGAAATAATAAGAGGGGTTCGCGCTTCATCAATTAAAATTGAGTCAACCTCATCAACAATGGCATAGTGATAATCTCGTTGAACAAGTTCGTCAACATCGTATTTCATATTATCTCTAAGATAATCAAAACCAAATTCATTATTTGTACCATAGGTTATATCGCTATGATAGGCGTCTCTTCTATCCTCTTCATCCATATTGCTGAATATAACACCAACTGTCAAACCAAGAAAACGATAAATCTGTCCCATCCATTCAGAGTCTCTTGTTGCCAGATAGTCATTAACTGTAACAATATGAACACCCTTTCCAGACAGGGCATTAAGATAACCAGCAAGAGTTGAAACAAGAGTTTTACCCTCACCAGTTTTCATCTCAGAAATCCTTCCCTGATGAAGTATAATTCCACCAAGTAACTGAACATCAAAGTGACGCATCTTCAGAGTTCTAACAGAAGCCTCTCTAACAACAGCAAAGGCACGCGGCAAAATATCGTCCTCAGTTTTACCGTTTTTTAACTGTTCTTTAAAGACCTGTGTTTGGTTTTTTAATTCTTCATCACTTAGAGCTTTAATCTCATCTTCAAGGCTATTTATAGCATCTATCATTGGAGATAATTTTTTTAACTCTCTCTCATTTCGCGTTCCAAATATTTTATTCGTAATGTATTTTATCATAAGACATTTATTATAACATAGTTAGCCTAATGCAACAAAAAACAATGTTTTTGTGATTTAATACCGTTGTTCTAGTACTGCTGGGCGTAAGTCCGTACCCACTTCCAGAGTGGGTACTAACTTATGCCCAGAGGTACTGGTAAATTACGGAGGGAGAAATCCCCCTCCGTGTATTTAAATCTATTTTTTAGATCTTAGTCCTTTAGCAGTCCTGTCTTCAAGGGCTGGTGCTGCTGTTCTTGTTGGTGGATTCTTTTTTAATAGTTTCATTACTTCGACAACAACCTTTTCCATCTGAGGATCACGGTTTTTCATCAGCATATTAGGATCGTCCCATACTTCAAAATCAGGTTTTACTCCTTCGCCTTCCCAGAACCAGTGACCATCATTATCATATAATCTTGCTCCTGGCACAGTAATACCACCACCATCGATTAATCTATGACCTGTAGCAGGTCCAACAAGAATGCCAAGGGTTCTTTCTCCAACAATCGGTCCTGCCTTTAACTCCTGAAATGCCCATGGCAGTCCATCTCCACCTGATCCTGCCCAACCATTGATTAGCATTCCTACAGGCCCTTTATTTGCTTTAATAGGGTGATTATGATCCTTACCATGTCTCCAGTGTAGATTATAAACCACTGGTCTCTGCAATAACTCTAAAAATCTATCTGCTAACTGTCCACCGCCATTAAACCGCTCATCCAGGATGTATCCTTTCTTTTGTAGCTGTCCATAATACATCTTTACTAGCTCTAATTGACCACGGTTAGCAGTATTGGACATATAAATATAGCCCAGTTTCCCACCGGATAGTTTATCAACCAGCAGACGGTTTTTTTCTATCCAGGCCAGTTTCCTCAATCTGTTTTCTTCTCTGATAGTCAGACATTTGATAATATATTCTTTACTCTCTTCAATTTTGCCAGTTTTACTGATCTGAAGTGTAACGGTTTTTCCCGAAAATCCTTCAAACGCAGCATACGGGTCCATATATGAGTTCAGCTTGATGCCATTGATTGAGTGGATAGTATCACCCTCTCCAACATCAACTCCCGAACGGTCAAAAGGGGATCTGACTTCAGTATCCCATATAGCAGGATGGATAATTTTTGCAATATTATAAAGATTGTTTTTCTTCTCCCAGTTGATACCCAGAAATCCAGTACCTACAGATGGAGCTCTCTGGACATCGCCACCTCTAACATATGTATGTCCTGCGCTCAGTTCTGCAAGCATATTACTGCAGATATTTGAAAGATCCCATCTTGTTCGGACATCCTTCAGCAGTGATCCATAGCGTTTTTTCATCAGTTTCCAATCGACTCCCTGCATATTGGGATCATAGAAAAAATCTCGGTAACGTCGCCAGGTATCATTGAAAATCTGTGTCCATTCAGCTCTTGGGATCAGATTCATGACCATATCTTTAGTCGGGATTCCTTTAGTAATTCTCTGTTTTGGTGCTGCTTTAATCATACCGTAACGACCTTTGCTGCCGACAAGAATATGTTTGCCGTTAGTACTGACAGCAACAGCATTAATATTGCCAATAACCTCTTGTTCCTTCCGTTTTTTCAAGTCATAATAGGCAAGTGATCTGAACCGTTTTGCAGATCCGGTATTTGATGCCCTCAGGAAAAGTAATTTTCCTTTTATAGAAATCAATTGTCCAATATTACCTGCCTTGGGTGGAAGTATAACCAGTCTGGATTCCATGTCATTCAAATCAATTTTAATGTCCTTATCAGCTGGTTTTTTTTTATCCTTAGATTCTTTTTTGGATTTATCCTTCTTTGGTGGCAATTTCTTTGCCTGATATGCGTCATTTCTGGCATGGAGCAAATATTTAGCCTTGTTTGTCAGTCCGATTGCAGCAATACGGGTGGCATTTGGATAGATCCAAGTGCCGTCACCCATATCAGAATAAGCAACATTGAAGGTTCGAACGGTTGTAAAGAATAGATACTGTCCGTCTTCACTGAATACAGGATTTGAATCGTCATAAAAACCACTTGTAACCTGATGTTTTTTAGCTGAAGCCAGATGATACAGGTATATGGCATTATTTCCATTATTCAGACCTTCTGTAAAGCTGATCCACTTTGAATCCGACGACCAGGATATCGGGTATCGGCTTCTTCCACCGTGACCTGTGTTCCACTGTGTATTGCCAGCTATGATAGTTTTTTTCGTCTTTATATTAATAATACTGACATCATTTTTTTCATCAATAAATGCAATTTTCTGACTATCCGGTGACCAGTATAATTTGTATCCATAACCTATCTTCCTGTTTGTCAATTGCTTTGTTTTCTTTTTATTACCTGTATTCTTCAGGTAAATCTGATATTCTCCAGATTTGTCACTCCAATAGGCTATATATTTGCCATCCGGTGACCAAGCAGGTTCACGGTCAAAGGCACCGCTTAATCGGGTCATATTGATAGTATATCCTTCTTTTACCGGAAGATTGAATAAGTCTCCTCTGGCTTCAAAAACAACCCTCTTCCCGTCTGGAGAAAGGGTCATATTTCGTATCTGACGTCCAACTGATACCCGTCTTGACATCTCTACTGACAGATCGCTGATGATTTTTACATCAATCTTCCGGTGTTTCAAATTGTCCGGATTGAGTAGATAGAGTTTCCCCCCAAGTTCGAACACAAGATCGTCTGGTCCGGCACTGAGATAGGAGATATCAAAATCATTGAAATTCGTGATTTGTTCCCGTTTGTTTTTTTCAGTATCATAGCGCCATATATTGAGTCGCATGTTTTTGGCCTTATCTGATAAGAAATAGATGTATTTTCCATGCCATGCAGGCTTTCCATCAATAGCATGGCTTTTGGTCAGTCTTTTTGTAGTGATTTTTTTACGATCAAAGAGGATAATGTCAGATGTCAGACCACCTCTATATCTCTTAAAGGGATAGTTTTCAGTGATTTTAGTAATATAGGCCAGTTTGCTCCCATCCGGTGAAAAACTTGCAAGTTCTCCATACGGAATTTTCAGTTTTTTAGGAAGCCCTCCGGATTTTGATACGATATAGAGCTGATTCAGTCTTCCTACGCCATTTTCTCTGGTTGAGGCGAAGAGGATTTCTTTACCATTGGGATGCCATTCCACCATTCTGTCCGGAAAGGATTGATAGGTGATTCTGACTGGTACTCCTCCACTGACTGGCATGGTATAGATGTCCGGATTGCCGTGATAACTGGCAGTAAAAGCAATTGATTTTCCATCTGGAGAGAATTTTGGCCAGGATTCTTCTCCCGGGGAATGGGTAATCTGAATGGCTGTTCCTCCCTCTTTTGACATTACCCAAATATCACCAGCATAGACAAAACAGATCTGATTTTTTGAGACATCCATATATCTCATTAGTTTCGCTGAGATCTGTGCATCGATTGAACCGAACAGAACGCTCAGCCCAAGCATAATTAAAAAGATTTTTTGTTTCATATTTACTCCTTTATACTAATTTCATATAAGATAGTACGAATTTGCTATAAGATTTGTTTGATTTTTTTTGTATTTTTGTGTGAAACGCGATTATTTATCAATAGTCTTAAATAAATTTTCAAAAAATACTCATCTATTAGCCAATGTTTTATAAATAAAAATTTTTTATTTGACTTTTAGAAAAGCCTTGGTGTATAATAGACTGGTCTAATACAAAAGGAGGCTGTATTTTGTTAGAAAAAGAAAAAATTGAATTGTTTTATGGTTTAGTATGTCCTCATTGTAAAACTTTAAAGAAAATGCTAAAGAAGTTCTTAACAGAAGAAAATAATAATTATATATTGAAAGAAACTTTAATAAGTTCACCAGTTGGTATGATAAAAAGCTTTAAGAAAAATATCCATTCAGTTCCAACTCTTTTATTGAATGATGAGATAATTTTTAGATATCTGCCAACTGAGGAAGAATTAATAAAAAAATTAAAAAAAATTTAAGGAGATTAATATGGAAAAAAAATTAAGATGTCCAATGGGAATTCCCGGAGGAATTATTGCTGCAATTATTGGCTTAGTAGGTATTGTTTTAGGTATAATGAATAAAGATTGGATGACTGTTGCGTTATCTGCAGCTTTATTTTTAATTGGTGGACCAATGGCAAGAGTTACTATGATGGTTCATACTGCCAATGACAGATTGGACGAGATTGAAAGTAATAAAAAAAATTAGTTTAACTATTATAAGAATTATTATAAAGTAGAGAAAATTTTTCTCTACTTTATTTTAAAAAAAGAATGAATCTTGAATTCTTAGTATTATTTTTTGTTTTCCAATAATTTTTCAAATATTAATTTAAAGAAAATATCTGAAGGATTTGAGTTTTTACGAACCTTCATTCTCATAAGAGTTCCTTCCCAGCTGTTTAGTATAAATTCAGACATTTCATCAATATTTATTTTTTTAGATATTTCAGATTTATTTTTTGCTCCTGTTAAAAAAGAATTAATTACATTTTGCATAGAATCAAAAGAATTTAGAATTTCAGCTCTAAAATTTTCATTTAAATCACTCATCTCCAAAGAAAAATTACCTATTGGACAACCGCCTGTATAATTTTGGTTTACATATATATTCAGAAAAAAGTCAAAGAAATTCCTAAGTTTTGTTAAGTATGGAAGATCTTCTTGATTGAGAAACTGATTTGCCATTTTTAAAAACATTTCTAAATAGAATTTTATTAAATTAATTCCAAAATCTTCTTTATTCTTAAAGTAAAAATAAAATGAGCCTTTTGGGATATCTGCAGCTTTTAAAATTTCATTTATACCTGTGTTGTTAAATCCTTTAATAATAATAATTTCAGCGCCTTTTTCAAGAATTTCCTGACGTTTTATGCTAGTTTTCATTTTTCACCTTGGCATATAATAGACTGGTCTATTCACTTTGTCAAGACTTTAAACAAGTCCATAAAATATTTGAAATATAAATTTATAAGTTTTCTATATTCTCAAATAAATCTTTAAACAATACTTATCCATTGTTCAATATTTTTCTGATTTAATATTTTTTCTACTTTTTCCATCCATAGGTCTTGAAATTCTCTGAGCTCTGATTTGTCTGCTATTTTACCCATAACCATACCCATTAATTCACCCATTCGCTGATTTTTTAATTCTCCAATTGAGGGTAATCTGCTATGATCGATTTTTAGCAAGACCTTATTACCATTATCCATTCGCTTAAACTCAAAACACATTAGTTCAGGCTCTTTTTTTTCAGGATTAAATTTTTGTAGTCCCATTCTTTTAAAATTCTCACCAATACCTTTAAATCCCTTTTCTCCACAAGCACCTGTTATTAAACTGAAAACCTGAGCAATTACACCATAAACTCCTTCGGTTTTTGAGCCATAGCTAATTATAGCAATCTCACCACGTACAGGAATACTATCCGGATATAATTTTTTTAACGCATTTAGGGCACCTATATAAGCTGCTGAAACAGTTGGGCAAGAATGACCTGCCATTTTAACAACATCTAAAAAACTATATTCAAATATATGATTATCATCTTCAAAAGCTCCTAATATTCCAGCCAGAGGTTCCCTCATTTTTATTACCGGCACCAATTTCATAAAATTTCTTATATTTTCCATTTCAATCCTCCAATTGTTAAATTATAACATATTACGAAATAGTTGTATTCCAATATCTATATTTTAAACGCCTAAAAGTTGACTTATATAAAACTATATATTATATTTCATCTTAGTGCTAATGCACAAACAGTCGATGAAGGAAAAATGGTTAATCAGTTTCAAGCATCAACAATTCAATATAATGATCTAAATTCAAAGACTAATTATACATCAGCATTAACAGTGCTTACCTCTTTTTTTTTTATGTGGGGATTTATTACAGTATTAAACGATATGCTCATTCCACATTTGAAAGCAGCATTTTCTTTAAGCTATACCGAGGCTATGCTAATACAACTCATTGGGTACAACTCTTGCACCTTATTTTAGTTCTTTATTAATATTGTCGGCTGTAGCAAAAACAGCTGAAGAACTGAAGTTGATGTCAGCAACTGAGCTAATTGCATAAATACAGTTTGCTACAATTCTCACTGGCTTCGTAAAATAAAAAAAATTATCATTTATTACAAAAGACTAAATCTATTAAAATATCAATTGTACGACCTTAATTAGTTTTGGGGGAAATATTTGATAAGATTGGATTTAACAAAATAAAAGAAGTGATATTTAGAGAAATACTTAAAATTTAATATTTACCCTTACTTGCTTTTTTACCTGTTACAATTGCAACTGAGGCTGAAGCACCAACACGGTCTGCTCCTGCATTAATCATTTTTTTCGCATCTTCCTGAGTACGAATTCCACCTGATGCCTTCACTTCCATATCTGCACCTACAATTCGTCTCATTAACTGAATATCTTCAACTGTTGCACCACCTCCACCAAAACCAGTTGATGTCTTTACAAATGCAGCATCTGCTGTTTTAGATAGAGCACAGGCAATAACTTTTTCTTCAGCACTCAGTTGAGCTGTTTCTATTATTACCTTTACCTTATGTGGCTGTGAAGCATCAACTACCGTTTTGATATCATTATATACGAGTTTATATGCCTTTGATTTTAATGCTCCAATATTGATTACCATATCAATTTCTTCAGCACCTGCCTTAATAGCTTCTATTGCTTCAAAAGCCTTTGATTGACTGGAGCCTGCACCTAATGGAAAGCCTACTACTGCAATTGGTTTTACAGGACTACCCTTTAATAGGTCTGCAACTAAAGGAATATTTGCCGAATTAACACAGACTGTAGCAAAGCTATACTCTCTTGCCTCTTTACATAATTTAGTCAATTCCTCTTTTGATGCATCGGGATTCAACATAGTATGATCAATCTTTCCTGCTAAATCATTTTTTAGTTTATGCCCATCTATGCCGGATTTTGTTCCGATACGGTCAGCACCACTATTAAACACTTTGCGTACAGCTTCAGGTCTATTGAATGTGCTTTTTTTTTGACTATTATCATTATTTATATACTTTGCTATAAGTTTTTCCTGATTCATATAGCCCATATCCTGTAGTTGTTTTGCAACCTTATTTGTTATTAATTCAACAACATTGTCAATGTTTTCAATTTTATCTGACATTTATTTCTCCTTTGTCACACTTATTTTATCTACTATTCCTACTATTACTGAATGAAAGGGATCGTCTCTTGTTCCTAATAATTCTCTTGCAGTATTTCCTTCCTGCTGTACCAGAACGATATCACCAGATCCAGCCTGTACTGTATCAAAGGAAAGAAATGAATCTGAAACATCTTCTCCTTTTTCATTAATTGGCTGTACTATCATTAACTTATGTCCCGTAAAACTTGGTGCTTTTTCAGTGGAAACTACATTTCCTATTATTCTACATAATTTCATTTTCAAATATACTCTTTTTCATATCTCTTTTCTCAATATTTATCTGGTCAACAATTCCTGTTATTGCCGCATCAACTGGTGCAAAGGGTTCTTCTAAGGCTAAAGCTGCCTCTCTTGAAAGTGTATAATATACAAGGTCGCCTGGCCCTGCCTTAACCGTATCAATGGCTGCAATTGGTGAGCCGGAGTTTTCTTTTTTCTCGTTTAAGGGCTGTATCATTAGAATTTTTGAGTTTGCAAGGCTCTCAATTTTTTTTGTAGCAACAATAGTTCCAATTACTTTTGCCAATTTCATAATAAACTCCTTATCATTTACCAATACATCCCTTTTTCAATTAATTGTGGATGTGGGGATGCAATTATTTCTGCATTGGCGAGTGTTCCATCTTTTATTGCAAATGCCTTTGCCAATCCAATTGCTTCCTCAATATCTGACAATTTACCTGTCATAACAAAATAACCCTTACCTCCCAGACCATTGGCAAGACGAATTTCAACCAATTTTACAGGTGTCTCCTTCGCTACAATATCAGCTGCCTTTACAGATGTAGTCACAGAAAATGTTTCAATAATTCCAATTGATTCAAATTCTTTCACTTCTATAGTACCAGAGATTGCAGGTATAATGCTTTTATGAACATAGGGGAGAAAAAGGTCATTGACTACCATATCTCTGCCACTTTCAATTCCTGCTTTCATTGCTTCGTCAACATCGGCAACCTCTCCACCAATAATAGTCATATATTTTCCTGGGCAAACCGGATGAGTTGCAATTATTCTTATCGGTGCTTTTTTTACCATAGTATCACAGGAGTATATACCCTTTGCAATAGATTTATACTCAATTATTCCCAATGCTGGTTCTTTCATCTATCCATTGCCCCCTTTTCAATTTCAATCCATTCTTCATTAATATCCGTAATTATACCCTTTATTGATGCATGATAAAGGGTTCCAAGTGTGTCGTGCGGAGACATTGCGATTACATCTCCAATCTTAACCATTTCTCCAACCATTATATTAGCTATAGCTTGCGACCCAATATGACTATTTAATGAAATTCTAACCTTATCAAAGGTCTTATTTCCTGTATAAGGAGTAGGAAGATTATATTTTAAAAGGTCAAGTTTTTTTAATAACATAGACATAGGGACTTTTCTATACTCCAATTCAGGAAGTGCAGAAAGTTCAGAATTAGTATGAGGGTTTTTAACACCCTTTGAGACAAGTAATTTGCGGTATTCTGCATATATTTTCCTTGGAGATAACTGCATTGTATCACAGGCAATTAATTCACAAACACCACATTGACTGCATAGAAAAGCAGAGGTAATATGTTCTGTTGGCTCTGACAAATTATAATCAATTGTTCTCATAGTCTTATGTGGAAATATTTTATGACCTATAAGGTTTCTTGGACAAAGATCTGTGCATCTAAAGCATTGACAACAGGCAGCCTTGGATTTTTTTACCATTTTTGAAATGGATAATGACTGCATATTTGTTATAATATGGTCTTCAGGCAAAACAATTAGACCGCTTGTGGTCTTTGAAACACCCATATCATAATCTTTAATTATCTGCCCCATCATAGGTCCACCGTCAATAAGCACATCTGTTGAGTTTAACTTACCGCCTGCCAGAGATAATAAATCTCTATAAGTTGCTCCGATAGGTACCGTTACAACCTGTGGAGAAACAACTGAGCCAGTCAACGTTATTAGACGTTCAGTTACAACCTTGCCATTTAATGCATCATATATTTGTGCAAGACTTAATACATTATTTACAATAACTCCAACCTGTAGAGGAAGACCACCCTCTGGTATAACTTTACCTGTTACATCATAAACAGTTAAAAATTCATCCCCTGCAGGATAATAATTGTCCTGTAGATGGAGTTTTATATTCTTGCCTTTCGGAATTGCTTTTTTTATTATTGCGATAATGTCTTCATATTGTTTTTTGATTGTAATATATCCTATCTTTGCCCCTGTTACCTGCATTACGTAGTCTAATCCCTCTATAACTTTGTATGGATATTCTCTTAATAAGGTTTTGTCAGAGTTCAATAATGGTTCACATTCGCTACCATTTGCAATAATTATATCAACCCTTGCTTTTAATTTTTCATAGGAAGGAAAACCGCCTCCACCTGCACCAATAATCCCTGCGGCTTTGACTGTTTCGATTATTTCTTCCCTGTTTTTCATTATTTATTATCTTATACGATATTTAAGAAACCACTCAGAGTACATCTTCTTGTTCGAGTAAAATGTCTTGCTGTAGTAATTCCTTCTCCGGTTGGAGAGGCAATTGTAAAGGATGCAGCCCCCTCGCCCCCAATTCCAAGCCCTGCTAACGCCATTCCGTTCTTTACAAAGATAGAAGTGTTTATTTTTACTGCCATTTTATGCATATTTTCAATATTCTTTGAATGAATAACAGCGGTATGAAAACAACCATTTTCAAGCTCGTAAGCAAGGTCAATTGCCTCATCAATATCTTTTACCCTAATAAAAGGTAAGACAGGCATAAGTAGTTCAATTCTTGCAAATGGATGATCTGGACCAGTTTCAATAATTGCAATACGTTTGTCAGCAGGAACGTCAATACCAATTTCCTTAAGAATTATTTGAATATCCTTGCCAACCCATTTTTTATTAGGATGACCATCTTCGATAATTAACTTTTCAAGTCGTCTTGCCTGATATTGTCCAATTTCAATTGCTCCATATTTAATAAGAGCTTTCTTTAAACCATCAGCTGCTTTTTCTGTAACAATTATTTCTTTCTCTAAAACACATATAATATTATTATCAGTCCCTGCACTCGTTACTATATCTTTTCCTGCCTTATCAAGGTCAGCTGTTTCATCAACTACAACAGGAGGATTGCCAGGTCCAGCAGCAATCACCCTCTTACCGGACTGCATAGCAACATTTACAACAGCAGGACCACCTGTTACGACAAGTAAATTAACCTTTGGATGTTTCATCATTATTTGTGCAGATTGAATCGTCGGATTTGCAAGAGTTGTAAAAAGATTTGGAGGCCCTCCCTCAGACAAAACAGCTCTATTTAAAAGGTCAATAGTATAAACAGAGGTTTTTTTTGCTGATGGATGGGGATTAAATACAACCGAATTTCCTCCGGCAATAATACCTATTCCATTGCAAATAATTGTCTCTGACGGATTTGTGGTTGGAGTAATACTTCCAATAACTCCAAAGGGTGCCCGTTCATCGATTGTCAGTCCATCGTCTCCTGAAAACGCCTTTGGCTCAAGATCCTCAATACCAGGTGTTTTTAGGATAGCAAGTTCATTTTTTTTCAGCTTATCCTCATATCTCCCAAGCCCTGTCTCTTCAAGACCCATTCTTGAAAGTTCTTTAATATGGTCAAGACAAATTTCACGTATTGCAGAAATGATTTTTTTTCTTTGAGCAATAGAGGTTGATTTATATTCAATAAATGCCCTCTCAGCAGCTTCAATTGCCTCTTCAATACTATGAAAACAACCTCGGTTTTGTATTATAGTTGAGTTTTTGGGAGTATCATGGCTTGTATTGATTTTTTGTTGAGGTATTTTTTGTTCTTCAATAACATTAGCACCTGTTAATTGCCCAACTACTCTGTCAACAATAGTATTAATTTGATTATCATTAACTTCCATTTTAAAACTCCAATTTCAGACTATATTCAGTCATTACTTTTTAGATAAGTTTCTTTGCCACCAACTTCAATAATATCAACAATGGCCATAATAACAGCATCAACAGGTTTATCCTTAGTAAGTGGAGTAAGTCGTGCAGCACTCCCGGCAGCTGTTAATACAACCTCGCCAACACCAGCACCCATTGCATCAACTGCAACAACAAAACCACTTGTGAATTTTCCGTTGGTATCAATTGCTTTGACAATATGAAATTTTAAACCTTCAAGTTTCTCATCTTTTTGTGTAGATACTATTGTACCTACAATTCTTCCAAGTTGCATACTATGCTCCTTTATAAAATAATTAATAAATTAGTGCTTATTTAGATTTTTTAGGAGTTCGTCCCAGTGGTAAGCTCTGGTCAACATTTTCATGAGGTCTTGGTATTACATGTACAGAAATTAACTCACTAACTTTTTCAGCAGCCCTGCTTCCAGCTTCAATAGCAGCCTTAACCGCAGCAACATCACCTCGTATTATAGCAGTTGTATAACCACCACCGGTTTTTTCATAACCAATAAGTTCAACATTTGCAGCCTTTACCATGGCATCAGATGCCTCAACCATTCCAACAAATCCTCTTGTTTCTATCATTCCTAATGCATCAGACATATTTAAGTCCTCCTTAATTGTTTTTTGTATTAAATAAGTATTATATATATAAAGTAAAAAATTTGCAATATTTCGAGTTGGGAAAATTTCTATTATGTGCAAGTCAAGAATATCTATAAAATATCTAATTTAGCTATTGATAAAATTTATAATTTTTATTAAGATTATCTTATGAATAAAAAAAAATTAAAAATATTTTACAAAAACATTATATATCTGACACTTCTTATAATTATGTCAGGTTCAAATTTATTGTCAGACCTTAAGATGGCAACTCCTTTTATTCATAACTATAGTCAGAAAGAACATGGATTACACCCTCAGAATTGGGCAGCTGTACAGGATAATCGAGGAGTGATGTATTTTGGTAATTCCGGTGGTTTATTAGAGTTTGATGGTAAAAACTGGAAAAAAATAAAAGTAAAACAAAATTTGATAATTAGTGCATTAGGCAAAGATTCAAAAGGGGTAATATACTATGGTTCGGTTGGTGAGTTTGGATATCTTGCATCAAATAGTGATGGGGAATTACAATGTGTCAGCTTGACGAATAAACTTAATTCTTATGAAAAGGATTTTAATATAATCAAGAAAGTATTGGCAACTTCAACAGGAATTTACTTTTTTACCCAAAAAAAAATATTCTGTTATCATGATAATAAAATATCTATAATAAAAGAGCCACTTTTAGCAATGTTTGGGTTTTCTGTTTTTGATAAGATTTATGCTATCTTCAAAAACAAGGGGATTGCTATTATTAAAGGTGATAAATACCAAATACTTCCAAACTCAAAAGAAATAATCAAAAATTCCGGTAGAATAATTATGCTTCCCTACTTAAATAATAAAATATTGATTGCAACAAATAATAAGGGTTTTTTTATTTATGATTTAAAAACAACTAATAAAAAACAACGAAATGGCTCTATTACAGGCTCTTATATTAAATTTAAAACAGCGCTTGATGCTTTTATTAAAACAAATCAGCTTTATTCAGGTGAAAAGATTCATAACAACCACTTTGCCTTTGGAACAATTCATGGAGGTATGGCTATAATTGATTATAAAGGAAAATTGATCAGCATTATGAATAAGCAAAGAGGGCTTCAAAATGATATTGTGCTTAATCTCTATGAAGATTCATTTAAAAATTTATGGCTTTGTTTAAATGAAGGTATTTCTTATGTTGAAATAAATTCACCTATCAGAACATTTAATAAATACAATAATATAAACTATATTCTGGCTACAATAGAACATAAAGGTATCACTTATGCAGGTCAAATGAATGGAATATCATACCTTCCTCCATATAAGCTACAGATTAACAACGATAGACATAATTTTATTCCTCTTGATAATATTCGTGAAAATTGTTTTAACTTTTTTGTTATTGGAGAAAATTTATATGGGACTGACATAGAAAAGATTATTCAATTAGATGGACAAAATACTACTTCTGTATTTGATTTCGATTCCTCCAGAGCAATTTATTCAACTGGATTTTCTAATATATTACCAAATTATGTGTTTTTTGGGATGGTAAACGGACTATCAGCAGTAAAATTTTCTTATCCCGATAACTCTTCAAAACCAATATTTCTTGAAGAGTTCCTCTTTAAAGAGTTAAAACACAGTAATATACGAAAAATCACACCTGATAAAAAAGGGGGATTATGGTTGTCCAGTGAATCACATGGTATTATTCATCTTTCATTTCCTTCTAATAAACTGCATGAATACAAATTAGTTTTTTTTGATACTTCTAATGGATTACCTAGCATGGTACTTAACAGAGTTCATAATCTATTTAATAAAACCTATGTTGCCGCTTCAAAAGGTATATATCGTCTGGATTTCAACCAAGGAGAAAAAATAAGTAAAAAAAACGTGAAATTTGCTCCTGACTTAAAATATCAAAAACTTTTTCCTGATCCAATTGGAGATATAATTGTCAAACTTAACAAACAAAATTATTTAATATCTTATGCAAATAATTTCAAGATATTAACCCAAAACAAAGATCAGACTTTATCTTTAGATACAACTTCAATCACAAGAATAAGGTCCTTATTAGAAAATGCATATTATTCTAAAGGGAAATATCTTCTTCTTTCTGGCTCAGCTGGGATATTTGTTTATGATTTAGAAAAAAAAAGAACCAATATTCATTATAATACCCTAATAAGAAGAATTTCAGTAAATGATTCATATATTTTTAATGGAACTTATTATAATAATAAGTATAAAACAAATAATTTGTTTTCGGTAAGTTCTTTAACTCAATCTGATAATATTAAAAAAATCTTGCCATATTCAGATAATTCTATATTATTTGAGTTTTCAGCAGCTTTTTATACACTTCCAAAGGCGACAATGTTTCAGAGCAAACTGCACGGATTTGATAAAAAATGGACAAGATATTCTAATAAAAAATTCAAAGAATATACAAACTTACCTGAGGGTAAATATACCTTTCAGGTTAGAGCTAAAAACCTGTACGAGCAAACGGGAAACATAGCTGAATATAAATTTTCAATATTACCTCCTTGGCATCGTACAATTTTGGCAACACTTATTAAAATATTACTCATAATTTTAATTCTCTTTTTATTTATATGGTTTAATTCAAAACGGTTAATCTATGCCAAGAAAAAACTTGAAAAAATAATAGAAGAGAGAACTTTAGAAATTAAAAGCCAGCGAAATCAATTAAAAAAAGCAAATGATAGATTGGAGGAAATAGCTAATATTGACAGTTTAACAGAAATACCAAACCGAAGATCATTTGATAATAATATTTCAATAGAGTGGAAGAGATGTTATAGAGAGAAAACACCAATATCCTTCATCATGATTGACGTTGATCGTTTCAAACAATATAATGATATATACGGTCATCAAAAAGGCGACTTATGTCTCAAAAAACTTGGAGCAGTTTTATCTCATACATTGAATAGACCCGGTGACCTAGCAGCTAGGTATGGTGGAGAGGAATTTGCAGTAATACTATCTAATACATCAAAAGAAGGTTCTTTATTAGTTGCAGAAGAGATTAGAGAAAGAGTAGCATCTTTAAAAATTGAACATAAAGGAAATAATAGTAAAGATGGCAAAATTGTTACTATAAGCTTAGGTGTTAAAACTATGATTCCTGATAATAATGAGAATTACAGTAAA
Source organism: Candidatus Aminicenantota bacterium (assembly GCA_029939015.1). Lineage (GTDB taxonomy): Bacteria > Acidobacteriota > Aminicenantia > UBA2199 > UBA2199 > JAOZTV01. Next base: position 2,573 of record JAOZTV010000008.1, on the reverse strand, counting down.
TTAATAAAATCAGCGGATGCAGCTTTATATTCTGCAAAAGAATCTGGTCGAAACAAAGTTATTTATGCCTAAATTAAGAGATTATAAATATGTCAGCTAATCTTCTGAAATATTTTCCAAATACTCTCTGATTAGTGAAAGGTGAAAGTGGGACGGAGTTTTACATTTTTACTTTTTGTTCTCTTTCTTAACTGCATCACTGTACATTTTCCCTAATGAATTGAATTTAACATCACTAAATAATCCAAACTCTTTAATCTCACGATAAGTTAAACCTCCCCTGTCTTTTAAATTTATTAACAATTTACCTCTAAGCCTTTTGCCTTCAAAGGTATTTGTCTTGATATTATTCGGGTTAACTCCATATTTTCTCTTAAATTCATAATATATCTTACCTATTGGTTCAAAATATTGATCGTTTGAACGAATACCTTCAAGACTAACTCCATCTTTTCGTCTATTAAACTTTTCTAAAGATTTTATATAGAATTCTTCGCCACCTATTATTTTACCCATTTCTGTTTTTATGGTTGGTAATTCTTCAATATTTGTCCCATTTACAAAATTAATTAATTCATTCCTATTTGAAAACAACTCTTCTACAAATGATTTGTCAATTAATTTTCTTTCCATATCTGAAAAATAAAGAGAACTACTTGACCATTTATAATCCAAAAAATTTTCAGTTATTTTTGCACGTACAGGATTATTTAAAACATAGGCAATAACAACAAGCAAATATGAATCATCTTGAATTAATACTGATTTATATCTGTCCTGAAATACATAGCCTCTGCCTCCATTTTTTTTCCTATAAAAGTTTGCAAACTCTCCATTTAGTCTTCTAAAAAATTCAGCCATTTTACCTGAACTATTTTGGATTATAAAATGATAGTGATTATCCATTATACAGTAGGATAATATTGAAACCTTACATTTCTCTGCATTCTTTTCTAATAAATCCAGCAACTGTTCTTTGGCTATATCAGTTTTAAATATCGGCAGACCATCATAACCACGAGCCATAGCATGGTGTATTGCACCTTCATAAGTTATTCGCGCCTCTCTCATATCATTAGTATATCACAAAAAGTAAAAATGTAAAACTCCGTCGCAGTTTATCGTCGCAGTTTATTCGCAGTTTATTTGGGATTATGTCTCTCCTACATGGGCAGGAAAATTTATTGATAAGTGGACAGAAAAAGTTATGTTTTCAAATATTGAACCAATGAAAAAAATTGCAAAGACAATTAGAAAACATAAACCGTTAATCTTAAATTGGTTTAAGGCTAAAAAATTAATCTCTGCAGGGGTTACTGAGGGTTTAAATAATAAACTAAAACTCACATTTAAAAAATCTTATGGTTTTCGCACTTTTGATGCCACCGAAATACAGTTATATCATACACTTGGAGACTTGCCATGCAAAACATTTACCCACAAATTTTTTTAGGGAAGCAATTTTATTAACTTTTTGCTTGATTTTAAATGATTTTTGTCTCATAATTACATCGGCTCCTTTTTTACTTATTGGGTGAATGTTTGTGGTTCTAGTAAACCTTATTATAACATGTATTGACGCTAGTTTGGAGAAAAGGAGCTAATTATAATCGCTTAATTTAGGTTATAATAAAATTCTAAAAATTTATTTGGTATTAATTTCTTTTCTTTTGTTTTCATTTTTGATACAATAAAAACTAGTTACAATTAATATAATTATACATATTGTAAAAAGGGGTTTATAAATGACAGAATTAGATGTAAATTCAACAAAATATCTAAATACTATTTCCATGGAACTATCTTCACATTGCAATTTAAAATGTATTATGTGTTCTCACCCCACAAACAAAAGGCAATCATATCTAATGAGTTTTGATAATTTCAAAATGATTATAAACAAAATACAAAAAACGCAGATAAATCAACTTTTTCTAAATATGGGTGAACCATTTATGAATAAACTGGTTTTTAGGATGATCGCTTATGCTAAAAGATTAAATTTTCAGGTATATATAAGTACCAACGGTCTTCTTCTCAATGAATCATACATAAAGAATATATTAAAAACTGGAGTAGATGCATTAAAGTTTTCTATTGAAGGGTATTCTAAAGAAGTTTATGAAAAAATCCGGATTGGTGGATCTTTCAACAATTTGATTAAAAATGTGAAATTAATGAAAGAGTTGCGCGATCGTAGTGGTTCAAAAATGTCTATTCGCATCTCAACTATTCTTATGAAGGATAATGAAGATATTGTAAAATTTGTAAAGTTTTGGGGACCATATTGCGATGATATAGAATATACTGGCATTACAGATCATATAGGCCTAAAGAATAATAATGAAATTACATTAAACGCCAAATGGAAACATCGTAAAACCTGTCCCCAAATAAAACCATATAATGAGCTTAATATATTAAGTAATGGAGATATGGTTATTTGTTGTGTTGATTTCCATGGTAAATGTGTACTTGGTAACCTTTTAAAACAAGATCTGGAGGAAATATGGATGTCTAAGCGTATGGTTGAAATCCGTAAAAAAGCTTATTCTGATAGAATTACTGAACTT
>JAOZTV010000473.1 GCA_029939015.1 Candidatus Aminicenantota bacterium | reverse complement strand
AGGCACAACAATTACAGTCATCTATATCCTTCTTTAAAATTGATGATAAAGTCGGGCATCAGACACAGACAGTAAAGCAACAACCCGTACAAACAAGACAGGTAACGAGACAGACACCTGTTAAGACAAAACCAATTGCACCAAAAGCTGGTGGTGGGATGAAGCTTGATATGGGTGGAGGAGCTGATAACGAAGACGCAGATTTCGAGAGATTTTAGGTAAATAAAGAAAGGGATAAGGGACAAGGGAAAAGGGATAAGTGAGAACTTAAAAATAATGTGCCTGTCAAATATTAGAAAATATTTTGTTTTTATTATAAGTAATTAATATAATTTTGTTTTATTATTAAATGAAAGTAATTTGATTTTATTTATCCCTTATTTGAAAGATTTAATGGTTTTTTTTATGTTTTTATCTTTTTAAGAGTAAACTAATTCATTAAATGTTTTACTGGATAATTGATCGTATTTTCTTTAAAATTTTTAAATCATCTATATTGGTTTAAGGTTTCTTGTTGAGTATAGTTTGCAGTCATCATCTTTATTTTCACTTATTACCTTTCTTGGCTTTATAAATTTTCTCTCATGCTCTATCTGAATACTTTCTATAAATTTATATGAACCTGCTGCTATACCCTCTGATAAGTTTCTAAATCTATACTTTAATTTATCACCTATATTTAACTTTCCATTAAGCTTCATTGCTTCCTGATATATATCTGGATGAATATATGCCTTGCCTTTGACTTCTTCACAACCTGAATTATACAAAAATGCTCTATAAACAGGAAAAGATAGTTCTTCGCTTTGGCTTTTTATGCTTTGTTTTAACCAACCTGTTTTTTTATCTACTGTTGTTATTGTCTTTTCTTTTGTAATTATTATTGTTTTAAGAAATAAGTCTGCTTTTCTTGGGTTTCTTACTCTTAATCCAATACTGCACCATCTATAATCCTCTGGTTTCTTTACTATACCTGCTCTAACTGCATTCAAATCAATATAGGCACTGCATATCAACTCTGGCTCTCCTTTTTCCATTATTATCATTTTAAATCTATCGTTCCAAAGGTAACCTTTTCTATTATATTTTTTATTATACCATTTGCTAAATGTTTGTTTTAATTCCTGAATAAATTTTGATGTTGACCCTAATCTATATCTTAATCTTTCAATACCCCCATCATTATCAGGAATCAATTCTCCATTTGTTTTATATGAGCCAAGAGGATATTCAGCATTTTTACCATACATTTTTTTATATCTTATAATTAACTCCTCTTCTGTCGCTTGCTCTACTTCCGCTCTATTAACAGTTGTAAGAATATGAAAGTGATTTGACATAACAGTATAGGCATGAATATTTACAAAATATCCATCTGCAAACTTAAACATTAGTCTAGTAAAGTATTCTTTTTCCTCTCTTTGCAAAAGAAAATCACCGCTAGTAATCCTTGATATTAAATGATTTGAACCACGAAATTGACTATACCAACCCCTCTTTGCTCTTCCCATAACAAACTCCTTAAATTTAATTAATATTGCTTGTATCGTAAGTTGCCCTGAGGTAATCGGAACCTATCTTAAAATACTATAATATATTCACTCTTTTTTTTCAACAAAAAAATTAAATTCTCTGTTTTTTGATTGGCACATAAATTACACTTTGAATAAGGATTTATAAATGAAATATAATTTTCTTGACAATGAATATCTATATTGTTATTCTTTAAAATAATGAAATGGAGCTTGTATGACAAAAACAAAAGATGAAAACAGATCCCAAAATGATCTTAATGTTGAACTTGAAAAATTAAAAAATGAAAAAATAGAATTAAAAGAAGAAAACAAAAACCATAAACATCTTTTGAATGATTTAAAACTCAAAGATCATGCATCAGCTAATATTATTAATAATGAAAATGGAGAGCCTGTATCCATTGTTGCTTCAGGTGTAGATATTACAGAACAAAGAAAGTTAGATAAAAAATTAATTGAGAGTGAAAGGCGGTTAAAAGCATTTTCAGAAGTTGTAAATGAAGCGATTTTTTTTTCAGACAAGGGTGTTTGTATCGAAGCAAATGAAACTTCTTTAAAAATGTTTGGTTATTCACGAGAAGAAACAATTGGTAAATTCGCTACTGATATAATTGCTC
>JAOZTV010000007.1 GCA_029939015.1 Candidatus Aminicenantota bacterium | reverse complement strand
AATACTCTGGCATTATCAGGAAATCTTTTCTGTAAATCATTGAGCAAGTCATTTGACTCTTTATAATTATGATATGCTCCATTATAATCATTGTTAAAGGTATTAGTAGCACTCTGCATCAGCACAATCTCTGTTAAGCGTGAGGTGACTTTCTCTGTAGTGTGCCCCGCAGGGAGTGAAGAATGTCTGAGCGACTGAGGACCCGGAGTAAAAAATTGAGCACAATTTTTTGCGTTAGCGAAAGAGATATCACCGGAAGCGACATTATAAGAAGTTATGGTTTTATACCAAGCTATACTTGGAAGTTTTTTTTCTATTTGTACTTTAATTCCATTATTAAGGAGTTCTTCATGTTCATCTTTACTGGTGATAAAATAAAAATTATTTCCTTTTCGGTATAATTTATCTAAGGGAGAGTTTTTTTTTAAATATTCAATATAGTCTATAGCATTTATTTCTATTATTATTTTTTCATCTGTTGATTTATTATTATTAGCAATTAAAAAAAATGTATTTAAAAAAATTAGTAGGTATATTAAAGTTTTATAATTAATCATTTTATCCTCCCAAATCTATAAGATATTGTGCTGCTTATTATGATATTATTCCTATTTATTCCATTAGATTTAGCAAACCAGTAGGCTAAGCCAATATCACTGGAAAACCTTCTGTATCTTATGCCAAATCCACTACTTAAAACTTTAAATACTGTGCTGATAATGTTTACAGGTTGCGGATCGAGCTTAAATCCTGCTCTGAAAAAGAGGTCTTTTTTTTTTGAGTATATTCCGTATTCAAGCCCCAATCCTGTTATAAATGAGTTTTTCATATCTCTTAATATTTCTTCTCCAAAAAGTATATATTTATAATCTGACCAGAGTATTAGTTTCGTCTCAAAAGCAAGACTGAGTTTTTTATAATTATGTGTGTTTTTATATGCAATATTAAAATCTTTTTTTATTCCTAAAGATAATTTTTTAGGAGAATAGTATGAGTCAGATATGTTTGCTGTATTTGTAAAATTTATATTCTGTGTTTCGTTTATAAATGAACGTTTAATGGTTCTTTTGACATTATTATTGAATGGATACTCAAAGGCAAAGGCTAATAAAATGTCAGGTTTTATTTTATAACTGAGCCCAATCGTTGTTTTTATTTGATTGATTTTATTTGTCTGTACAGTCTCTGTGGATTTTTTCACATTAATAGTGGAACCATTTATTGGATAATTATAGGAAGACTCATCTGTGAGATTTATATTTCTTGTCCCTGAAACATAATTAAGTTTTAGTCCTAATGTCAATTTTTTATTTATATCATAAGAAATAGCTGAAAAAAAATTATTTAATTGTCCGGAAAAAACACCCTTATAGTAATCATATTGGTTGTCGCTGTATTCATTTCTAAAATTAAATGATGGAAACCTTAGGATATCTGAAACATACCAACCAATATTTACTTTAAAAATTGAAAGATTAAAAGAACCTGCAAGAGAACTGATATTTCCATAAATATCAAGTAGTGGCGCTGTAGTTGTTTTTACGCCCTCATTTATTCCTCTATATTGAAAGGCATCAAATATGACAGCAGATAAATTAAACCCAGTTGATATACAAGTAGTAATTAGTGCAGGGTTAGAAATACCAGAAAAAGGCCGAGATGAAAAAAAAGAAATATCTCCAGTTCCCAATTGTCTTGCATCAAACAAATTAATGCTATTCCAAGAGATTGCAGGTGATTCCTCAGTCCTGTATTCAAAATTCTGTGAAAAAACAAATAAATTCATCAACAAAATAAAAAAGATAAAATAATATGTTCTATTCATAAAGAAATCTCCTATTCGAACATTAGATTATAAGTCCGCTCAATCTCATTCTTTAATTGTTCAATACCAACATTTCGTGATTTTCTGATATTTTCTTTTCCATCAAAATAAACTAATATGGTGGGGACAGTAAAAACTGTGTTCTGGGCAGCAATTTCTTTCTCTTTTTCACAATCAATAAACAAAAAATCCATTTTAGGAAAATTGGTATTTATAAGGTTAATGACCTTAGGTTTTAATATTTTGCATACTGAACAGGTTTCTGTTGAAAGGTAAACAAGTACAGCAGGTTTCTCTTTCACATAATCGTTAAATTCATTTAAGTTCATTTGTTTTCTCCATATAAAGTATTATGCCATAATTTTGACAAAAAAAAATTATTTTGTCAAAAAAGCTAAAGTTTATTTTTTATACTCCGATATAATGAATGGAGGTTTTCTAATGAAAGTTGATGATGCTACTTTACAAAGTATAATAAATACTTACGGTAAAGGTCTGCAAGTTAAAAAAGCTCCCGACAATTCAAAAGAACCTAAAAAACAAGCTATAGTTAAAAATAAAGACAAAAAACTTAATTTAACAGCTAAAGATATGAGCGTTGTAAACTATTCTAAAGACGGCACTGTCAATATCGACAAAGACAAAAAACAATCACTTATTGACTTTTTTCAATAAATGGCATGATAATTGCTTCAAATAACTGGAGGCAATAATGGGAAAATATTTATTATTTACTAATGATGCAGAATTAAAAAGCAGGTATTTGTCTTTTTTCAAAGATAACGAAATAGTTTTTCTTGATACAATTGATGCAATTAAAGACAATAAAGAGTCTGAGATAATAATTATTGATGAATCTTTTTTATCTGTAAAACAATATCTCGAAGCTAATAGTGCGTTGACAAAATACAAAAAACCTATAATTTATATTGTTGAAAAACCTCAAAAAAATATTGTAAAACTCCTTGATAGTGGTGTTATCTCCTTATTGCTTAAAAATGCAGATAAGACAACTGTGAAGAAAAAAATTGATAATATTTTTTATAATTATAAATATCTTGAAAAAATGAAGATGATTTCAAAGAAATCAAAGAGAACAGAAAAATTTTTTGAATTATTTAATTCAATTACTTCTGACAGTACAATTAATGATATTATGCTAAGTATCCTTGATTCTATCCAGGAAACTTTCAACTTCTCTTCAATAGATTTCTTCTTTGTAACCAAGAATACTCTTAAACATAAGCTTTCACTTGGAGAGAAAATGGATGATTCTTCCAAAATGGAATGGAAAATAGGAAAAAACAGACCAAAATGGATGGCGTATATTATTAAAAAAAAAAAACCTAGTATAGTGAATTTAAAATGTAAAGAAGAAATGATTGAGGTTTTTGGTTTAGGTACTACACTTATGCCTCTTATAATTAAGGATAAATTTATCGGATTAATTTCAGCAGTCTCAGAGTCAAAAAAAAATAAATTAGATAAACATGATATGAAATTATTAAAAGCATATTGCGACCAGACGTCTGTAGTATTGGAAAATGCACAATTATACTGGAATGTTATTACAGCAAGAGAAGATCTTATCGAACAGGAAAAAAAAAACCTGCTTGGGCAGATGATAATCAGCCTAAATCATGAGATAAATAACCCTTTGAGTATAATATCAATGGAAGCGCAACTATTACAGAAAAAATTTGAAAACAAAGAAACAAAAATTGAATCAAGAATAGCAAATATTGAAAATAATATTGACAGGATAAAAACAATACTTGAAAAAATATCTTCACTTAATGTCAGTAAAGATCTTGGTATGGAATATATCAAAGGACAGGAGATGCTTAATTTAGAGCTTGATAATTAGATGAAAGCAGTTTTAATTCTATTGCTTGTTTTTTTTATTAGCATTAATGTATATACGGCTATTGATAAGCTTGAATATGAAGAACTTTTTAATGCTAAAAAATATTCAATATTATTAGAAAAGAGTATAAATTCATTAACATTAAATAAGAATAGTCTATCAAATGAAGATACGGAATTTCTTTATTATTATACAGCTATTGCCTATATAAAAAATAAAAACATTGACATTGGGAAATCATATTTAATTAAGATTGAAAAAGAATTTCCAAAAGGGCAATATTTAAAAAATGCATATCAGGAACTTATTAAGATATATAAAAAAGATAAAATTAGAAAGTTTTATTATTTAAGGAAGTTGACTTCTGAATTCCCTAAAACCAGAGAAGCATTTGATGCATCAATTGTCCTTGGTAAACAATATATAAAGGAACGGAAATTTAATTCAGCAATAAATGTTTTTGAACAGATAGTAAATGAATGGAATATGGGTGATTTAAATCCTGAATCTTATATATTATTAACCCTTTCATACTCTAAAACAGACGCATATCTTGATGCGCTGGATTATTTGAGACAAGCAAGTAAAAAAGCTCCAAAATTACTCAAATTAAGATCTGACTATTTATTTGAAGCATCAAAAATTTATTTTAATACCCAAAATTATAAGGATTCTACAATGGGATTCAAGCGGTTTTTGAATGTATTTCCAAAAGACAAGAAATATTCAGATGCATTATTATATTTATCAAAATCATTAATGAAAGAAAAGAAGTATTATGATGCTTCAACCATTATGATCGAGGGGCTATATAAGAACAGAAGTCTCAGGAATTATAGAAGTCTTGAAAATAAAAAAAAATATTTTTCTCTACTTCTGAATATTACACAATCACTTATAAAATTATCAGAAAAGGAAAGAGCAGTCTTTAAAAAAAAATATAAGAGTTTTACGGATATTGATAAGAACCTTAATGAAATAAAAGATAAATCAATCAACTATAATGAAAGGCGTACTGCGACTGTTTTATTGAATAACAAGTTTTTAAGAAATGGAGATATCGAAGGTGCTATTAAAAACTATTTTATTTTCTTAAAGAAAAAAGGAGATCCATATATAAAAAAAAAGTTCAGGGAGTATTTGACAGAATATATTAAGGAAATAAAAACTGATGATATGGGAAAAGTGCTTAAATTATGGGTTTTAGTTAAGCCAAGAAAGAGTTATCTTTCAGGTGCAAATCTAATAGAACTTGCAAAGCATCTTGTAAATATTGGGCTTATTAAGAATGGAGAAGATATATATACTTATATATTGAGATATACATTGTATAAAAAATTTTGGAAAATATCACAAAGCCAACTTGCAAAGATTAAATATGAGATAGGTGAATATGAGGAGTTTTTGAAATTATATGATAAATTATCCTTTGATGGTAAAAATAAAATAATAGAAAAAGACGAATTTTTATATTATAAGTTGATTGCTTTGCAAAAAACCGATAAAATACAAGATGTGGATAAGATATTAAAAGATGTTTTTGTTAAAAAGATATCAACTCTTAATCAATATAAACTTATGAAGGCAAAGGCAGATTATTTTATAAGAAACAAAAATAATACAGGGGCACTTGAGCTTTATAAAAATATAACAAAGACCTCATTTGCAAAAAAAAACAAACTTGACATTGAGACAAAAATTGCAGATTTATATTATTTGTTGAATCAGTATGATAAAGCCTTGGCAGAGTATGAAAAAATTGAACAAAAAAGTATAAATATGGAATGGGTTTTATTTCAAAAAACAAATATTTATAGAAAAAAAAATATGAATAAAAAAGCTGAAATAGAAATTGAGAAACTTAAAAAATTAAATCCTGATTCTTTCTGGTTAAAACAATTAAATAAAAATGTCTGAAAAAGAAGATCTTAGTTTATTAAAAAAAACTTTTGAAGATTTTATAAAGACTTCATCTGAATTACAAAATTCGTATGAAACATTAAAAGAGAGATCAAGTAGATTATCACTGTTTTTGTCAAATATTCTCGACAATATTAATTCATCAATACTGGTTATAGATAATGACAAAAAACTTATTTTATGGAATAATCTTTCAACAGATTTTTTTCCTGTCCTTTCAGGTAAAGAACCTCCGATTAATATTGATATGATTAATGGAAATAAGGGAATAGAATTATCTGATATAATTAACGATAAACGCAGTGTAATTGAGGTTGAAACAATAATTGAGAATGACACAAAATGGTTTGAAGTACAGTCAACAGATTTTATAAATATTAATAAAGAAAAAATAGGATATATTGTTTTAATAAACGATAAAACTGAATTGAAGCAATTACAGATAAGGTCTCAACAGGAAGATAGATTAAGGGTAATGGGAGAATTGGCCGCAGAAGTGGCCCATGAAATAAGAAACCCTTTAGGGAGCATCGAATTAATGGTCTCACTTCTTGCTGACGATATGGCATCTGACACTAAGCAGGGTGAAATTATTAAAAGGATAAGGTCTGCTGTTAATAATATGAACCACACCGTTACCAATATATTACTCTTTACTAGAGATATTAAAATTGAGAATTCAAGATTTTCAATCTTAGATCTTTTTGAAGAGTCCAAAAATATGTTACTTATGACTCTTGTAAAAAAAGGAATTAAACTTGAAATAAAATCAGATAAGATACAGATGGCTGGCGATTTTGAGCTACTTAAACAAAGTATTGGAAATATACTATTAAACGCAGCTGAAGCTGTAAAACAAAATGGTAATATTTCGCTTGGTTCAGAAATTATCAATGATAGTATAATAATTTCTATTGGAGATGATGGACAGGGAATTCCTAAAGAAGTATATGATAAGGTCTTTAATCCCTTTTTTACAACAAAGAATACTGGAACAGGTCTTGGACTTGCTATGGTAAAACGGATAATAGAAGCTCATAAGGGGAGTATTGAATTTGAATCAAATGAAAAAGGTACTTTATTTAAAGTTAAAATTCCTATAAAATAGTATATGGAAATAAAAGACATTTTAATAGTTGATGATGATGAAAATATGAATTTTGCTCTTTCTGAGACTCTTTCCAGGAAAAATTATTCACTCGATAGAGCTTTTTCTTTCTTAGAAGCCAAAGAAAAATTAAATTTTGTGTCCTATCCAATGGTTATAACCGATGTCAGAATGCCTGATGGCAATGGTATAAAACTTGTGTCTGAAATCAAAAAAAAATCTCCCGATACTGTAATAATAGTTATAACAGCCTATGGTAAGGTAGAAGATGCAGTAAATGCTCTTAAAAATGGAGCAGAAGACTATATTTTAAAACCATTTCCTGCTGAGAAAATATTAAAATTGGTTGAAAAATATTTCCCGAAATCATTTAACCATAAACCTGCAATAGATTTTTTAACTAAGGATGAAACTCTATTGAAAATGGTTAAAAAAGCAAAAAAGGCAGCTCAGAGTGACGCTTCAATTCTAATAACCGGTGAGAGTGGAACGGGCAAGGAAGTGTTTGCAAGACTTATACATAATAATAGTAATAGGGCAAACGCTTCGTATGTACCTATTAACTGTGCTGCAATTCCAGATAATTTATTAGAGAGCGAACTCTTTGGATACGAGAAAGGAGCTTTTACAGGTGCTGAAAAATTCAAACCGGGAAAATTTGAATTGGCTGATAAGGGTACGCTAGTATTAGATGAGATAGGGGATATGCCGCTTCCATTACAGGCAAAAATACTCAGAGTGCTTCAAGAAAAAGAAGTTGACAGGCTTGGTGGTGAACAAACTCTACCCATAGATGTCCGTATCATATCTCTAACTAATAAAAGTATAGAAGAAAGTATAAAAGAAAAAAAATTCAGAGATGACCTTTTTTTTAGATTAAATGTTGTTGAATTTAATATTCCTCCATTAAGGGAGCGAAAAGAAGATATCGAATTTTTATCAAATAATTTTTTAAAATTATATCAGCAGGGAACAAATAATATTATTGAAAGCTTTTCTGATGAGGCAATTATAAAATTAAAGGGATATGAATGGCCTGGTAATATCAGAGAACTCCAAAATGTAATTCAGAGAGCGATTATATTTTGTGAAAATAGAATAATAAATGTTGATGATATTGAATTTAATAAATTGATTAACTCATCTACATCTTCTATTGCAGATATTAAAACAGTAGCAGAAATGGAAAAAGACCTTATATTCAGAACCCTGAAAAAAACTGATGAAAATAAATCAAAGGCAGCAGAAATGCTTGGTATATCTTCGAGAACCTTAAGAAATAAATTAAAGGAATATAGTTTAAGTGATGAGTAAATTAGGAGTAGAAATGAGAAAAATAGTTATTTTATTGATTTTAGTATTTGTTTTATTTTTAGATGTTAATAGTAAAGAAAACAAAAGATATCCAGATAGAGATGCCTGTACTACGATAACAGTTGGTAAAAATGCTTCTCTTGATGGTTCTGTAATGACATCACATACTTGTGATTCAAGAGTTGATAGGACATGGTTTGATATTGAGCCTGCAAGGAAGCATAAGAAGAATTCTAAGCGAAAGACCTATCTTGATTCTCATAGGACAATAAGTGCAAAAGATCTTTCGAAGCAGAAATTGAAAGGTGAGATTGAACAGGTTAGAAGGACTAATAAATATTTAAATACAACGCTTCCTGCTATAAATGAATACCAGCTTGCTGTAGGGGAGTCAACCTTTGGTGGCAAAAAAGAAATGAGAACTGATATTGGAATTCTTGATTATTATGAAATTAATAGGCTGATGGTTGAAAGGGCAAAGACAGCAAGAGAAGCTATTAGAATAATTGATGAGGCAACAAAAAAATATGGTTATATTGATGGTGGAGAATGTTTTACTATAGCAGACCCCAAAGAAGTATGGCATCTTGAACTCATAGGACCGGGTAAAGGTAAGAAGGGTGCGGTATGGGTAGCTCAAAGGGTTCCAGACGGACATATAAGTGTAAATGCAAACGGTTCAAGGATTAGAGAGATAGACCTGTCAAAACCTGATTATTATATGGCATCAGAAAATTATAAATCAAGGGCAATTGAACTTGGAATGTTTGACCCAAAAGAAGGAAAACCTTTTGAATTCTGTTATGTTTATGCTTCAAGGAGAAGTCTTGCTACAAGAAGAAGAGAATGGAGGGTTTTTGATCTATTAGCTCCTTCTTTAAAACTTGACCCAAATTCAGAAAACTATCCTTTTTCAATTAAACCGGAAAAGAAAATGGTACCCAAAGATATTATGGATATATTTAGAGATACTTATGAGGGAACACCTTATGATATGACAAAAAATATGCTTGTACAGGAAGTAGACAAAGACGGGAAATTGACTGGGAAATTTGTAAAAAGTCCCTATGCTAATCCATTTATGCATTATGATATGATGCCATTTTTAAATGTAAATGGTGGATGGAATGTGAAGAGAAAAGACGGTTCATGGGATAATCTTGGTGAGAGATGTATCGCAAGATATTATTGTACTTATGCTACTGTAATACAGGTAAGGGACTGGCTTCCAGATGAAATTGGAGGTCTTGTGTGGTTTGGTTATGATAATCCGGCTATGACAACTTATGTGCCAATTTATATTGGTATAAATAAAATCCCTGAATCTTATAAAATCGGTGGGCGACCAGGCTTTAATTTAAAATCTGCATGGTGGGCTTCAAATAGAGTTGCTGATTTATCGGCTCAAAAATGGGGTGCAATGAGGCATGATGTAGCAAAGGTTTGGAAAAAATATGAGAAACAATTTCTTACAAATCAGAAGGATTTTGAAGAAAAAGCTTTGAAAATATATAAAAAAAGCCCAAAAAAAGCAAGAAAATTTCTTACAGATTATTCTTATAAATGGTTAGAAAATGTTGAAAAAGCATATTGGCAATTAGGTGATGACCTCTGGAGTAAATATACTGGTAAGTTTTAATTTTATTCCTTAATTTTAAAAAATTTAATTGATAGTATTGTAAAAATAAGGGTATAAATCAATAGAACTATTATGTTTAATGTAATATCAGACAAGCTTTTATTGAAGAAAATTATTTTATGAAATCCGTCCATTGCCCAGTATGCAGGTGAGATCATTCCAATAGTTTTAAATGTTTGAGGTACAAATTCAATTGGCCACCAACAGCCACCAAGTGCTGCAAAAATATTTGCTGACATAACTGACATTCCAACTATAAGGTCTTCTTTTCTGAAAACTGAACCAAAAAGAATACTTAATGAAGCTATTGCCATTGAGAAAAATAATATTATCAAAAAGGCTAAGATATTATTGCCAAGGTTAAGATTAAAAAAAAGTATTCCAATAAAAACCAGTATAAATGCCTGTAGCAAACCCATTAATAGTCTGCCTAAAAATTTTCCTGCCCATAGTTCAGGTATGGATGTTGATGAAAAGAGTATTCTTGTTAATCTACCCATCTGGCGATCCATCATTACAACAATACCACCGTAAACTAGAACCATCATCATAATAAATTGAACTAAAATTCCTGGAATAACATGGTCAAATCCTGAAGGCATTTTGATAGAATTTTCATTCAAGTTAATAGTTTTAATGTTTATTATGTCTTTGAAATCTATCTTATTATCAAAGAAATCATCTGATTTTGAATTAATAAGTAATTCTGTAATTGTTTTTGTGATGCCCTGAATTATTTTTATCTCAATTTGAGTAGCAGCCTTAACATTTGCATTACTATTTTTTTTAAATAATAGTTGTTGGGGCTTTCTGGATTTGATCTTTTCAGAAAAATCTTTTGGTAATATCAATAATCGATTATAATCTACAGGCTCTTTCTTTAATGATTTAATGAGAATATCTGGTGATTCAATTTTTTTTTCAAAATATTTTCCGAATTTTCCAACATCTTTATTGACAATAACTAATTCAGCTTTAGCCTTTACATTGTCATCTTTATAGATATTTCCAAAAATAAAAATAAATATAAGAGGGAAAATTAATGTCCAGAAGAAAAATATTTTATCACTTACCATAATCTTTAGGTCTATAAGTGCAATATGAATTATTCTTTTCATATTATTATCCTTTTATTTAGGGCTTTTGAGGCAATTATATAGAGAATAATACCTGAAATAAGAAGAATAAGAATGGGCGTTGTTGGAAATATATTGCTACGTATCTTATTTGCTCCAATAATAAACCAGTGATTGAGAGTTAGAGCAGAAACCCATCTTACTGCTTCAGGTAATTGATTAGTTTGTATAATACTGCCACCAAAGGCTGAAAAAATCATGATAATGGGAGCTACAAATGCACCAGCCTGATTTCTGTTTTTAAAAAAAGCATTTAAAAGAGCAAAAAATGATGCAATCCAGAAACAGGTTATTATAATCAAAATAAAAAGGAAAAAATAATTTCCCCAGTCGATATTAAAAATAAGTTTTCCTATTAAAACAATAATTAAATAAGTTAATATGCCCATAATCCAACCACTCAATATTCTTGCTGTAATGTATTCACATGCTCTTAATGGTGCAAACATCATTCTCTGTAGTTTTCCATCTTCTCTTTCTGATAAGATATCTCTGATAAATATTTCTATAATGAATAGAAGGAACATTATTGAAATACCAGGTAGAATATAAGAAAAAATATTTATACCTGTATTATTTGTTTTTTTGCCTGTGATTTCTTTTTTTATTTCTAATAGAGGTGGGTTTAAATAGGTCATTAATTTTTTAAACTTTTCTGCATTTGTTTTGTTTTTTTTTAACATTGGAAGCATTGTTATCAAAGATTTATAGTCCATATTAGTCCCTTTGATAGAATTGATCAAGGTTTCATCAATTTCAAATACCTGAATTGCACCAGACAGCAAAATAGAAAGAGTTTTTGAAAATTCTTCTACTATATTAGGCATAAATTGTTCAGATGGGTTTTTAATAAGAAGTAAGTTAGTTTTATTCTTTTTTAATAAGTTTTTTGAAAAACCTGATGGGATAATTATTAAAGCTGAGCCTCTATTATTTGAAATAAGTTCTCTGCCCTTATTCTCTTCTACCAATTCTAATTGAAACATATCAACCTGTGGAGATTTGAATGCTTCAATAAATACCTTAGCACCAAGTTCTTTATCATTATCTGTAATTAAAACTCTTATTTTTGGCATTTTATTTTCAGAAGGAGAAAATACAGTTCCAATAATTCCAGTCATCATTACTGGGATTATTAATAATATCAATATAGAAAGAGGTGATTTAAGTCTTCTTTTAATGTCATTTTTCAAAATTAATATTATACGTTTCAATCTCTTATACTCCTTCCAGTAAATTTCAAAAATACCGTTTCAAGATTAGGAGATTTTATCTTCAGATCAGAGACCTTAATCTTATTCTTAAAAAACATTTCCATCATGTCTGGAATTTTATCTGTGTTTTTAAATGACAAGCTAATATAATTTTCTTTTATTGCAATGACTTCTGCAAATTCAATGTTTTTCTTTAAATCATTCATTGATTTTATAGAAAACTCTCCTTTTATTTCAACTATTTCTTTTTCCCCAACTATATCTATAAGTTCTTTTAATGTACCCTCAACAAGTTTTTTTCCCTTATCCATAATAATTATTCTTGAACATATCTCTTCAACTTCTGATAGTTGATGAGTAGTAAAAATAACAGATATACCGTTTTTCCCAAGGTCTTTAATAATTTCCAATATACTGACCTTTGCCTGTACATCAATACCAACTGTAGGTTCATCAAGCAGGATAAGTTCAGGCTCATGTATAAGGCCAATTGCAATATTCAAACGTCTTTTCATACCTCCCGAAAAATTCTTAATCGGTTCCTTTGCCCTGTCATTAAGCTGTACAATCTTTAGTAAGTCTATTGCTCGTTCTTTTAACTTTTTTTTTGAAATATCGTAAAGTCCACCCCAGAACATTAAATTATCTATAGCATTCAGGTCATCATAAAAAGCCATATCCTGTGGGACAATTCCCATATTATTCTTTAATTTTCGGTTTTTAAAAAGATCTTCACCCAAAAAAGAAACTGAACCTGAAAAGTCTTTTAGTGTTCCAGACAAAATTGATATTAAAGAAGTCTTACCAGCACCATTAGGTCCAAGCAGGCCAATTATTTCACCTCTATTAATTGAAAACCCAAAATCATCTAAAGCTCTTAAATCTCCATAGTTTTTAGTTATATTCTTTATTTCAAGTATGTTTTTTTCCATAAAATTATAATAACATAGTCAGTAATTCTTATCAAATTGGTAGCAAGTACTTATTTAGTTTTTCTAAGTAGCAAAGAATTAACTAAGCGTGAGGTACATTTATTATCTTTTTGCAGGGATATATTTTTTTCCTGGATATAATAATTCACTATAGGAGCTATTCCAAAGTTGTTCAAAAAGTTTGTCTAGAGTATTTGCAATTTTATGGTTTTTTGTAATTACTTCAATATTTCTTGATTTGAAAAAATAATCCCATCCCCAATTGCTATTGCCTATCCAACTTATATTATCAACCCTCATTACTTTTGAATGAATAACTCTGGCATAGGGGATATACCCTGTTTTAGATGGTGGTATTGTAACAATTCTTACTTCAATGTTTTTTGTTTTGTTTAAGTTTAATAAAGTTTTTACACCACTATTTTTGCTATACCAGTTGGAAACCAATATCCTGATATTTACATTATGCTCTGCAGCATGTTTTAAGGCATTGGTTAATGTGAGAAAACTCTTTTTCTTTCTGTATATTTTTTCTTTATAGTTTAATAATTGAATGTTTATTTTGTTTTTTGCTCCTTTTATTAGTTCAACTAATTTGTTTAAAGCATTTTTTATTCCTGGTGGATTGTATTCGGCAGGACTTGCTACAAAAAATGTGTTTTTTGGCATATTTACTGGTGGATAGTTTTTCATTTTATTATAAATTTCTGTGTCTCCATTGGAATATTTCCAATCAACTACAAATACAGATGTAAGGGCAGCTGCCATGTCTTTGTTATTAATCAATAAACCTGTTTCATGGATGTGTTTTAATGCCCGCCAGTCAAAATTCTGACTTCCAACAAAAATTATTTCTTTGTCAATTATAAAGTATTTTGCATGAATAATGCTGCCATTAAGTTTTTTCCAATTAAATAGAGTGATTTTAATGTTTGAATTGTTTTTAAACAGATCTAATACATCTCCTGTATTTTCCTTCATATCTTTATTGATTGGTTTACCAACTAAAATTCTAATATTAACACCTCTTTTTGCAGCATTTAAAACAGCTTGAATAACAGGCATAAATAATTCTCCTTTTTTATTGGCCAGATAAAATTGAGCAATATCAATGCTATGTTTTGCATTTTCTATCACTTCAACCCAAGCTTGTCCAGTCTGTCTTGTACCAAAATCCCCAAGACTTGTTTCAACAGGAATTGTAGTAATAAGCTCTATGTTTTGTGCTAAAACAGGGTTAAATATGACAAATAATAAGAAAATAATAATTAATTTATATGTTTTTTCCATTTATTTATTTTAACATAAAATTATATTAAATATGTTACATATAGAAAGATAGTTTTATGTTTTTACTTCGATAGCTTGTGTAAAACTGTCAGCAGTTTTTTTAATGAATAATGCAAATCCGGAATATAGGAGTATTAACCATATAGGTATTCCTAAAACATCAGGTTTTGTATATTTCCATAGCCCGTAATAAACACATAATATTTCTAAAACAGGTCCAAAGAATGCAAATGAAATTGCAAAAAAATGATCTCTATTGTCTGCCTTATAGAGTAAAACTATATTAATAATTAGTAATCCTAAAAAGACTGCTATATTTGATTTTAATAAGGATGGTGTTATAATTAACAACAAATATATGAAAGGAAGCAGTTTGATATTAAATGATTTATTTGTTATTTCTTTTTTAATAATTAATTTTAGTGCTAATCTATTTATTAATATAAAAACATAACCCCAGAATAATGATAACCAAAGGGGGATTCCTAAAAACAATGGATTATTATATTCCCATACTCCAAAGTAAACACAAGAAATTTCTCCAATACTTCCAAGTATGATTCCAAGTATAAAAAATATAATATCTATAGGTTTATGATAAATAACAAAGACTATAATAATAAGTGATAATGCAAGAAATGTTGATAGAATATGTGATTGCCACGATATTAGGTATATAAATGGTATTATTAAAAGTAAGAATGTTTCAATGGAGATAATTTTCCTAAAATTCATTTGCATTATGTATTATTTTAATAGAGCCTATTGTAATAGTTTTGGATTAAAATTAAAAATAAAATCCAGATTGCCCTGTTCAAAGCCTCCCTGTGTATCTTTACTTCTATATCCTGTATGATATTTATATGTGTCAATTATCAGTTTCTCTGAACTTTTATTTATCAATCTCATTAGTAATCCAACTATCATTCCAGTTCTGTGCATACCTCCACCGCAGTGAATTAGAATATTGCCCTTTGGAGCTTTTCCCTGAGGGTTGAATATCTGCTCTTTAATAAGCCTTGCAACATTATTGGTAGCTTTTGTCAGTTGAGGACCTTTTTCTGGATGTTTTCTAATCATTCCTCTCCAATGTCCATAGCTTAAGTCTGCTGTTCTTACATAAGATGCACCTAATTCTTCTGATGTTTCTTTTTCTTCTTTTATAAGGTCATTTAGATTCATATCACCGTCATATAGATTTATTACATGCTTTACCTTCCCTTTTTCCAATAATGATCGAAAACAGGAGTTTTTATCTTTTGGAAATGGTGTAAAAGCGGTTCGGAAGATAGTGAGTGGTTGTTTCCTTCCATTTTTATCTGTCCAATAATAACCCTTTAATACAATCGCTCCAAGGTTATTATTATTACCCTCAATTAGAACTCCTCTGACCATTGCCCACATTACATGGTCTTCAAGTTTTTCAAATAGTTCTTCATCATGTTCTTTGTCAAGACCTTTCTTTATAAAAGGTGTTATCTTATTCAAGAGTATTTTTGCTGAAACTTTAGAGAATGGCTTTAGCTGCTTACTATACCTGTTTTGTGAATTGCAATCTAAGCAATTTGGGTCAATTTTTGCTTCTTTTAATACATCAAAAAAACCTGCAGGACGACTTCCATTTTCTAATACTTTGTCTGACTCTGGTGGGAAAGGAATAGTTTCTAATTTTGCAGTTGGTAAATTAGTTTGGCAAAAATTTAACAATAAAATTAATATAATGAAAAAATATTTAGACTTTGTTTTTAAAAAATCATTCATTTTGATTCTCCTAATCTTTATTTATACATTTTTAAAACATTTTAGTCAAGGAAATATTTAACTTGATAGGGGGCAAATGAATCTTACCCCCAAACTTGTGAAACAATTATTGTTTTTTTGCTTTTTCCAGTTTACTTAACTCTAATTGTTTTGCTCTTACTTTCTTTTCAAAATCAATTACTCTTTTTGATTTACTGTCAATTGTATTTAACCAGCCGACCATTCGTAATGCTTTTCTTATATTTCCTGACTTGAAAAATTCATGTCCTGCTCTTAAAAAATATTTAAATGCAGTTTTCTGATCTCTATCACCGTCATAAGCAAGTCCAAAATATTCTAATAGCATAGGATCATTTGGATGAATTTTTTCTGCTTTTTTTAGAATTACTATTGCTTCTTCAAAATCACCCTCAGCAATGTTTTTGCTAGAGAAAACAAGTAATTTTAAAAATTCGGGAAGTCCTTCTACGTTTGTTTGAGGGGGAACAGCTTTTTTATCATCTATTCTTCTTTGCCCAAAAGTAGTACTCAAATTGAATGAAAATATTAGTACAAGGAATAATAAAAATGCAGTCTTTTTAGTGAACGCCATTTTTTACACCCTTATTCATTGATTCTATTTTTGTTATATATATAGACTTTGGATTCAAATCTTTGAGAGCATCTAATATTTTATTAATGGATTTACTATCTCCCTCTTGAATAGATAGTTTTGCTGATTCAAAAAAATGTTCTTCAGCTTTCAGTTTTGTAGCATTATCTAAAGAATTTTTTAAAATCTCTGCAAGTTGGTAGTGGGGAGATGGGTTGTTACTATCGGTTTTAATTGCAATTAAAAATTCATTTTTTGCTAAGCCAAAGACATCTATTTTTTTTATTGATGAAGTGTTCTTCTCAATTTTGTTTGTTAGATCTTCAAAATCTTTGTCTGTAACTTCCTTTCCTTTTTTTAATTTATCCATAATCGCTTGATTTTCGGTTCTTACTGGATCTTTTTTTGAGTGTAATGATGTCCTAAAATAAAGCATCCCCTTTAAAGTATGCAGGGTTGATTTTATTTGAAAAGCTTTGTTTAATTTTAATGTAGGGTCATTGATGATTTGATTAGGGTCTTTATTATAAATTACATCAATGATAGCAATTGCCTCTTCTGAAAGTGTAATCCCTCTTTTTAAATCCCAGTCATGGTATGATTTAAAAATTTGTCCCATAAATTTAACCGGTTCTTTTTTAAAATCTATTTTTACCGGAGAAGCCTTTACAGGTGTTTTTACCTGTTTAACTGTTTCTGCAGATTCTTTTTTTTCTTCTTTAACTTTTGTTTTTTTGTTATCATTACAATTAATAGATAATGATATCACAACGATTATTACAAATAATAAGTAAATTGTTTTTTTCATTTCGATTTCCCTCTTTATAAATAAAAAAGGGCAGATTAAATATCTGCCCCAATGAAATGAAGGAGAGATTAGATACTCTCCTTCAAATATTAATCTTTATTAGTGTTTTTTACCGTATCTTTTCTGGTAAAAATCAACTATTTTACGGAGTTCAGCCTTTGGTAGCCCTTTCTTCCATTTGTGTTCTTTTCTGTTAAGGATAGCACCTTTAAATTTATCCCATCTCGCACTTAAAGCTTTGTCATTTTTCTTTGCAACAGCTTTATCAGCATGTGGTATTAAATGGAAATAGAAGTTTAAAGCAACTTCATAAATTCCGTGCCAATGAGACCAGTCAGGAGAATGCATTGCTGCACCGTGTCTTCCTCTTCTTCCTTCATGATGCCATAGATGCCAGAAATCAATTTCTACTGCTTCATTAAATGGAGTTGAATCTGTAACTTTTTCTTTCTTTAAAAAGCCCATAATGCTAACGGCAGGTTTTGCAAACTTATCATTATAAAGATGTACATAGTTGTCAAATTGTAAATAAAAACCTTCAATCCAGTTTTCCTGATGACATTCGCTACATACTTTCTTCATATCTGCTCTTTTCTTTTCCCAATTAGGAAGTTTCTTAGAAACTTTTGGTCTGAGAGTCCATGAAATTCTTGCACCAACATCATGCGTATTTGCAAGTTCTCTTGTTTGACCCATGTGACAAGTTACACAAGTTGGAGCCTGAACATAATCCTTACCTAATACCCATTCTGATTTATCCATTTTCATTTCATCTTTGAAACTTGCATAAGCAATTCCATGTTTAGAAAGTTCATAGATTTCAATTTGTGGGTGATCTGGTCCTTGATGACATTTACCACAAGTTTTTGGTTCTCTTGCCTGTTTAACACTGAAATGATGTCTCTGGTGACATGCAATACATGAGCCATTACTTCCGTCTGGATTTAATCTTCCAATTCCTGTATTTGGCCAAGTACCTGTTGACAATCTTCCATTTTTTTCAACTTCTACATCTGAACCGTGACATTGAGCACAACCAAGATCGAAATTTGCTTCACCAGTAACAATTCTACCAAGTACATTATCTAATGAACCGGTAAATTTGTTTGCTTTAGCGTGATAAGAATTTGTCATCTCATCAACCTCTTTTTTGTGACATTGAGCACAGTCTTTTGGTGATACGATAACTGAAATTAATGCACCTTCGTGTTCAAATGCATCTTTGTCGCCCTTATCGGCTTTGTGACATTCGTAACATCCAACATTAGCTTTGCCCATTCTACTATCCTGCCATGGTTTAACAATTCCTGGATTTAACTCAAGATGGCATTCAACACAAGCTTTTGACTCTTTTGAGAGTGTCTTATAACTTGTTGGCGCTGTTCCATAGAGTGAAACTCCTGAAGCAACAAAGAATGTGAACATTACAAATAATGTCAGATAAGAACTAAATTTGATTCTTTTCATAACTCCTCCTATTTTTATTTTGATGTACTACAAATATACACCTAAGGTATTTATACCTTTTTTTTTTTTTTTAGTCAAGTAAAAAAAAAAATAATTTATTTTTAAACAATTTGTTTTAAAAATGCTTGAAATCTTCTTTTTTTTGCTGTACTCTTATGTAGGATAACTTAGGAGGTTATGATGAAAAAATTATTGGTTTTATTTTTATTTGGGATGATTTTACTCCCATCGGTTTCTTTATTTAGTGGAGATTCTTTATCTTATTCTCTTCAAATAAGAACAAGATCTGAAGCAAACGGAAAGGACTTTAACTCAGATTCGGACATGAGTTCTTATACTTTCTTACGAACAAGGCTTTCTCTTTCTTTTAAACCTACAAAAGGCGTTTCAGCTTTTTTTCAATTACAGGATTCAAGATTATTTGGTAGCGAAACTAGTACATTGGCAGATGGATCGGCAGATGCACTTGATTTACACCAGGCATATTTTAAAGTAAACGATTTGTTTGGATTACCTCTTACTTTAAAACTTGGTAGAATGGAGGCAGTTTATGGTCCCCAGAGATTAATTGGATCGGTTGGCTGGCATAATATTGGTAGAAGTTTTGATGGTGTTGTTTTTACATATAACTTTTCTAAAGTTTCTTTAGATCTTTTCAAATTTAAAGAAGTAGAAAATATGGCTGCAGGAGATCTTGGAGATAAGAGCTTTTGTGGTGTTTATGGAGATTTTAAACTTTCAAAAAAAATGAAAACACAGGCATTTTTGGTTAGACAAAAAATGATACCAACTGATGATCTGAGTAGATTTACAGCAGGTGTTTATTTAAAGGGCAAAAGTGGTAAACTTAGTCATGAATTAGAATTTGCCTATCAATTTGGTAATATTGGTGATTTAGATATCTCAGCTTATTTGGTAGCAGCTAATGTTGGATTTGGCTTATCAAAAGGTGCAAATATTTCTCTTGGTGTTGACTATTTAAGTGGCGATGATAATAAAAATGATTCAGATTATAAGGTATTTGATACTCTTTATGCTACTAATCATAAATATTATGGATTTATGGATTATTTCTTAAATATTCCAGTTCATACTTATGGACTTGGTATTATGGATATCCATGCTAAGGTAACAATTAAACCTTTAGCAAAGACAGTAGCAAGTTTAAAATTTCATAAATTTTCTGCAAATGCAGACTATGCTCTTTTAGCTGGTGGTACATCTAAAGATTTTGGTAGTGAGATTGACTTAACTGTTAAATACAAATATCAGAAAAATCTTACATTTGTCTTAGGTGCTTCTGTATTTATGCCAGGTGATGTTTTTAAAGAAGTTAAAGGACCTGATGCAGCTCCATGGTTCTATTTAATGACAATTTTTAATATCAAATAAATATATTCATAAAATTAATAATGGGGTATTTTACTTAATTGCCCCATTATTTAAAAAATAATCAAATTATTTATTCAACTTAATTTTTTCTTTATTGGCGACTTTTTCTGAGATAGTAACTAATCTCTTTTCGCTTATAATCTTTCTTGCAATTTCAATGTCTTTGCTGAATATTCTATCTTCACAGGCATGGTCAATATCTTCTCTTATTGCATTATGACAAGCTTCAATTATCTTACTGGATTTTAAAGGTTTCCTGAAATCAAATGCCTGAGCTGCACAGACAAGTTCAACGGCAAGTATGTTTTCGAGATTGTCTATTATTCGGTTTAGTTTTCGTGCACTTATTGAACCCATACTCACATGGTCTTCCTGTCCGAGTGAAGTTGGAATACTGTCAGCACTTGCAGGGAAGCATAGAGTTTTATTTTCACTTACAAGAGCGGCAGATGTGTATTGAGGTATCATAAATCCTGAATTAACGCCTGTATCTTTCATTAATAATTCAGGTAATCCATTTTTCCCTTCAAGGAGAAGATAAGTTCGTCTGTCTGAAATATTGCCAAGTTCACTTACTGCAAAAGCTGCATAGTCTAATGGTAGTGCAATAGGCTGACCATGGAAATTTCCTCCGCTAATGGTATTATCTTTGTCAAGTATAATAGGGTTATCTGTTACTGAATTCAATTCAATCTCAATTATCTCATTTAGATGTGACCATGCATTTCTTGAAGCTCCATGTACCTGAGGCATACATCTTAAAGAATATGGGTCTTGAACTCTATCACAATTCAAATGAGATTCAACCATTTCTGAGTTTTTTAGTAAATTCCTTAATCGATTTGCTACCAGAGTTGTGCCGGAGTAAGGACGAAGTTTATGTAATGCTTTATCAAATGGTTTTACTGAACCAAAAAGCGATTCAAGGGTCATTGCCCCTATGATATCTGCGTTATCAAGTATATTTTTGAATTTTGATACTGCAATAACTGCATTTGCCGCCATAAACTGAGTACCATTAATTAAAGCGAGTCCCTCTTTTGGACCTAATTCAAGTGGAGACAAACCTTCTTTTTTAAACATTTCATCAGTTGTAATTGTTTTACCCCTGTACTCTACGCTTCCAAGTCCTATCAATGGAAGAAAAAGATGTGATAAGGGTACCAGGTCTCCAGAGGCTCCAACAGATCCCTGTGATGGTACTATTGGTATTATATTATTATTTATATGCCATATAATTCGGTCAAGAGTTTCTCTTCTTATTCCTGAAAATCCAAAAGATAAGGCATGAACTTTTAGTATCATCATTATCTTGGCAGTTTCTTTTGAAATAAGTTCGCCAACACCTGCACTATGACTTCTTAAAATATTATATTGAAGTTTTTTTGTGTCTTCTTCAGATATAGTTGTTTTACAAAGAGAACCAAAACCTGTGTTTATCCCATAAACTGTCTTTTTGTTTTTTACAATACTGTTAACCGCATCTGTACTTGCCTGTATATTTTTTGATGCCTCTTCATTGATAATTCCTATAAGATTGCCATTTGCTATTCTTAATGCGTCTTCAATTGTTAATGTATCTAATCCATAATCAAATTTTTCCATTATTTCCTCCATATTATTTTAAATAATATTATACTACAAAATGATTAGTATTTTGAATAAGATGGTAAAAATTTCCATTTTTTAAGTATTTTTTTCCTGTAATCCAGTCTATCGTCATTATTATCGCATAAAAAATTTGGCATGAATATTGCATTCATAAAGTGGAGAAATAAAATGAATGGAGTCATAAAAGATTTTTTTGTATTTTTAGAAAATGAGTTGAGTTATTTGGAGAATGTCAGTAAGTTTCTCGATAGTGTACCAAAACTAATAACAGGTAATAGGATTGATAGTTATGAATTTGGAAATTATCTTGAGAAGTATGAATTAGAGGTTTATCGGATTGCATCACAAAAAAAAGGTTTATTATTGCAGCTTGCAGCATATTATAATATTGATGTAACTAAAGTTAATCTTACTTATATATCAAATACAGGGCATAAAGAGTTTCTAGATATGGGAAAGAAAATCTATAGTATATCAAATAGAATAAAATTTACACTTCTTAAGGTTTCAATATATCTTGCTAAATTTACAAAATTGAATAATGATCTTAAGAAAGTTAATCGTTTTTTATTCCAGGATAATTATGCAGCAAATGGAATAGAAAAAAAAGAACAGAAAAACTCACTGTTTTTCTCGGAGGCTTAGAATGAATCTTTGGTCAGCATTAGAATTAGGAAAAACTTCAATAATGAACCAGCAGAAAATATTTCAAATTGTTGGTCATAATATGGCAAATGTTAATACTCCGGGTTATTCAAGACAGAGTGTACAATTAGAGAATGTCCCACCTCCTGTAATTGGTGTTAATCAGGGTGGAAGAGGAATGAATTTAATAGGAATTCATTCTGTGAGAGATAGATTTATAAATAGTCAGATCGTCGATAGGCAGCAGTATCAAGGTAAATATGATACTTTGTCAAATGCTATGGCTAATATTGAGGCATTATTTGATGAATCGCATGGACTTGGTATTTCAGACGGTTTAACAGGTTTTTTTAATGATTGGGCAACGGCAGCTAATCAGCCTACAGATATACCTACAAGAAATAATCTTGTAACAAATGCAAATTCATTTTGTCAAAACCTTAATAATTCAAGTTTGAGGATGACTGACCAACAGGAAATTTTTGATGCCAATATTTCCGATATTGTTGATGGGGTTAATGAAATTGCAACAGAAATTGCAAGTCTTAATGAAAAAATAGCCTTTGCACAGGGCTCAGGGCAACCTGCAAATGATCTTCTTGATTTAAGAGAAAATAGATTGAAAGATATTTCACAACTGGTAGGTACAAATATCTATTATAATTCAAGTAATAATTCAGCAACTGTTGAAGTTGCAGGAAGACCTCTTGTTTCTTTTAATACTGTCAATACTCTTTCGGTAATACGAAATACAACAAATCATAATTATAACGATGTTTATATAGACCAATATACTGGAACTCCAATTGATATTACAAACGATATTGAAAATGGATCACTTGATGCATTAATTACTATGCGTGATGTAAATATACCGAAGTATAAAGAGATGTTGGATAATTTTGCTTTTGGACTTGCTTATTCTGTTAATACTGCTCATCAAACTGGTTTTGCACTTGATACAGTGACAACAGATCAAAATTTTTTTGAGATGTCAACTGGAGCTATTGCCTTTACCGGTGATGGTGGTGGTACAACTACTTTAAATTTTGGTGCAGCTATTGATGGTGTTTTACATCAGGGAGACGCTATTACAATAAATGGACAGACAAGAATTATTACAGCTCCTGTTAATGTGGGCGATACATCTGTTACAATTGATACACCTTTTACAGGTTTAGTAGGTGGTGAATCATGGGAATATTTCAATCATGAAAATGCAGCTTCCAATTTAACTATTGATTCTGCTATCTTAGCAGATTCAAGTATGCTGGCATTAAGTGGAGAGGTTGATCCGGGACCACCTGCATCTGGTTCAGTCGGAAATAATGAAATTGCATTGGAAATTGCAGCTTTAATGGATGCAAATAATGTTGTTGATACGAATAATGATGGGACTTTTGACTATGGCACATTACCTGAATATTTGCATTCTGCTTTTGCTGAAATTGGAAACGACTCGGCAAATGCTCAATATGAAAAAGAGGCAAATGGTTCGATGCTACTCTTTCTTGAAAATAGACGTGATGAAATTTCAGGTGTGTCATTGGATGAGGAAGCAGCAGACTTGATACAATATGAAAAGACATATCAGGCGATAGCACAATTTATGGGTAAGATAAATGGACTATTAGATGTATTAATGTCCTTAGGTAGATGAAACAAATAAACCGGCAGTGCCGGGGGAGGAAGTAATGAGAGCAGTTGAAAGTAATTGGTATAGAAATTTTTTAAGTAATCTATCGCTCACCAAAAACAGATATGATGATGCTATAACAAAGGTTACGTCTGGTAAAAAACTGAATAGATTGTCTGATAATCCAGCAGATATGGCCTATGTACTTGGTTTAAGAGGAAAGGTTGAACAGATAGATCAGTTTGGTAAAAACATATCTACTGCAAAATCATTCTTGACAGCAGGTGAATCGGCAATGAATGCCATTCAAAATTCATTATATAGGGTAATTACACTAGCAGAGCAGGGAGCATCTGAAACATCAACTCCAGAGGGTAGGGTTACCATTGCTCAGGAAATTGATCAGATAAGAGACTCCATATTGAATTATGCAAATACTGAGGTTATGGGCAAATTTATATTTGCAGGGAGTGATAATGACTCAATACCATTTGAAAAAGATCCTCTCGAAGTTCCTACGCCTGATAATATAATTTATAATGGAGATGGAAGTGTTGTGAATGTTCAGGCAGACTTTTCGATTTTAGTGCCAACAAATATACCTGGGAATGAAGTTTTTGGGGTTGGAAATGCAATAGCAACGGCACCTGGAGGAAGTATTGATATGTTTGCAGTTTTACATGATTTAAGAGATGCTCTTATAGCTGATGATACAACTGCAATAACAGCATCAATGGATTTGATGAGTGATTTTCAAGAACAGATTAATGAATCAAGAGGTGAAATTGGTAATAATCTGAGACATCTTACAGATATTCAAGGTATGTTAAATACTTATCAAAACTCATTGAGAGTGAAAATATCAGATTTGGAAGATGCAGATATGGCTCAGGCTATTTCTGATTTATCAAGAGAAGAAGTGGGATTGCAGGCAACCTTACAAGCCGGTTCAAGAATTCAAAGACATTCATTAATGAATTATTTGGGTTAGTTATTTAAGGGATAAGGGAAAAGGGATAAGGAAAAAATGTAGAAATTATTTTAATTACTAAGAAATCTAAAATGCTTAATATTCCCTAAAACCTATTGCCTAATCCCTGCTTTTATTATTCAACATCGATTATGCATTTTTTTAGATATTCTGCTGGGATTGTTATTTTAAGTATTGAGGCTGTTATAAGATTGACATGTTTTTCTAGTTTTCCGTCTTTTTTAAAAACAGCCACCATTGCTCCAATCATAGTATCCTTATCTCTATTTGTAAATAATGCTATTTTTTTTTCATTTAATTTGTCAGAAATTGTCTGGATTGTATCTGGTTTAAAAAAATTATCATCTGTTTTAATATAAACAGCAACATTTTTTTTTTGGTTATCATTCTAATCTTTTTAATTAT
>JAOZTV010000152.1 GCA_029939015.1 Candidatus Aminicenantota bacterium | reverse complement strand
GGATTTTTCTTTTCTTCTTAATTGATTTACCATTCCCTGATGATGGGTTATATAAAATTATATTTTCTTTCATTTCAAATTTAATATTTATTATGAATTCATAGATACTTTTCCAAATATGAATAAAAGGTTTTACTTTCATTAAGTATATTAATATAATCATATTCTTTAAATTTCATTTCTATTTCAATATTACAAATTATTAGTCCCTGCCCAATATTATATTTCGATGCTGTTTTTTTAAAAGTATTAATTGATTCAATAAATTTCTGAGAAAACGTTGATGATGATTTTATTTCAACTGGTAATAATGATTTGCCACTTCTAATTAATAAATCTACTTCTACATTATTTGAATCTCTATAAAAAAATAATTCAGGACGTACACCTGAATTTAAGAAAAACTTAAATATTTCTAATATTATAAAATTCTCAAAAAGCCCTCCTCTTAAAGGGTCTCTAAATACCTGATCTTTTGTTTTCAAACCAAGTAAATATGATACTAAACCAGTATCATAAAAATATATTTTTGAAGCTTTTTTTAATCTTTTTTTTATATTTTCATGTAAAGGCGGAAGCTCAAATATTATATAAGATGCTTTTAAAATTGAAATCCAGTTTTTTATAGTAGTTGATGATACTCCAATATCATTACTTAGAGAATTATAATTTATTAATTGTCCTACTCTCCCAGCTATCAATCTTAAAAATGTTTGAAACTGTGTTAGATTCTTCAAATTAATTATCTTTCTTACATCCCTTTCTATATAAGTTTGAAAATAATTGCTATAAAATCTGTTCGCATTCATTTTTTTGTCATAAATACGCGGAAATCCTCCTTGCAAAATTAATTCATAAGCATCGTTAATATCATTATATTTTGATATTTCTTCAATAGATAAAGGTAATAATGTTAAAAGAGAGGTTCTTCCTGCAAGGCTTTGAGTTATTGCTTCATGAAGATTTAATTGATGACTACCGGTTAAAATAAATTGTCCAGCAATATTATTTTTATCAACAATTCCCTGTATATATGAAAGTAATTCTGGATAATTTTGTACTTCATCAATTATTGTTTTGTTATTTAAATTCTTAAAAAAACCTCTTGCATCACTTTTAACAAATAGAAGAGTATCAGGATCTTCAAGAGAATAATAATCAAATTCAGGAAAAGTCATTTTTGCAAGAGTAGTTTTTCCAGATTGCCTTGGCCCCAATATTGTAACAACAGGATACTCGTTTGATACATCAATTAATTCTTTGATTATCTGTCTTTTAATCATATTTAAATAATACCTTGTTTTATGCAAATGTCAAGTACAACTTGAGATTTGCATATTATTAATATAAAAACCCAAACAAATATAATGGTATTTTATTTCCAAATCCAATTTCAATATCATCTAGCACTAAATAAGCATTATCTTCATCTTTAATTTGTGAAAAACTTTTATTTTTTCCTCCAATTTCAAAAGTATATTTGTTATTTACTAGGAAATCACCTTTTGATGGAATTTTAATTTTAGTTTCATCTATTAACTGGTTCACAAAAAATGTTTCTCTCAAAGATCCTTTTATAGCTTCTAAACCTGTTTCTTCAGTAATATTAATAATTAATCCACAGTTCTCCATAAAAATTTTTGCAGGTTTTCTGACAAGCTTTAATCCATATCCTGGTTTACGAACAAATGTAATTAATCCTACTTTTTCTAAATATTCTAAGTAATTATACACAGATTCCCTTGCTATACCAAGGTCTCTGCTAATTCTTTCTATATTAGGAACAAATGGTTGAGATGTCCCAATTAGCCACAATATTTTTTTTAATGCATGTAAATTTGTTTGCTGTAAATTATAAATAACAACTATATCTTCAAAAATAATTTTTTCAATTATATTATTTATTTTATTATGATAGGATTCTGTATCTTCAAGAAAAAATGGATAATAGCCATAATTAATATAATCCCTGAATAATTGCAACATTGGAATTTGTGAATTATAATTTGCCGCTATTGATAGATGATTCTCAATTATTTCATCAATAGTTAATGATTTTAATTTAATATTTTTTGAAAAATAAATGAATTCGAGAAAAGATAAGCCTTTTAATTTATAATAAACCACACGGCGAGATAGATCCCCTTTCCCCTTTTGTAATAATAATGAAGAACTTCCTGAAAATATTATTTGTTTGTCCCCATATACATCAATAATATTTTTTAATTCTAAACTCCAGTTAGGATATTTATGTATTTCATCTATATATAGTGCTTTTCCACCATATTTAAAATATTGATCAGCTACTTCATATAGACCATGAGAAATCACTGAAATATGATCAGCTGTAATATATAATGCCTCTTTTACATTAGCATATCTCTTATGATAATCCTGTATCATTAATGTAGTTTTGCCAGTTCCTCTTGCACCATAAATGCATAAAGCAGAGAGTTTCCAATTTATTTTTTTATAAAGATATCTCTCATTTTTTCTATTCTTTAATAAAACAATCTTTTCATGAATCTCAATTAATTTTTGCAACATAATAATCACTCCTACAAACTGTAAGTTGCATATTACAGAAATAGGAGTTTTTTGTCAAGTGCATATTACACTTTTTGTTTTTAAAATTAGATTAATTGATTTTTTTTACTTCATAATCATTTTTTATATTTCGATTTTCTATATCAAAACCAACACCTATCAGGACAATTTCTTTTTTTTCTAGAAGGTATTTTTCATAGTATTTTTTGCTATCTATCTGTTTCATTGCATTTTTTGCAGTATCAAAGAGCTTAAACTCGAAAATGTAAATATGAGTATCTGTCTGTATTACTACATCTGCTCTTCCCTGATTAGTCTTTACTTCTGTATTAATTCTTAGACCTATTAAGGCAAAAACTACATAGAATATTGTCTGATAGTATTTTTCATGTTTAATATGCAGATCATATTCAATATTAGCATAAAAGACATTTAATAACTTCATAAACTCGTCAATATCATTTTTTTCTACTGCTTCCTGTAATTCAAATATATAATTTGGTGTATATTCTTTTGCTACCGGAGTATAATAATCAGAGATATAAGCTAGAAACGCACTTTTTACTTCTTGATTAGGATATGAAAGCGTATAAATTCCACCTTTTTCATTATAATCCTTTATTGTAAGATAACCTGTTTGAAATAAAAGAGGTTCTACTCTTAAATTCTCAATTTCATAAGTTGAAAATGCTGCTGAATGTAGTTTTAATTCTTCAAGTTTTCTAACATCATAATTATTTTCTTTCATTAGTTCCAACAAAAACGTTGGCGTACCTGTTTCAAACCAATAATGTTCAATTTCTCCATTCTGTACAAATTTTGTGAGAGATACTGGATTATATACTTTTTCACTTTTCTTTGAAAACCTATAACCATTATAATTTATTCTTAATTTTTCTAATAAGTTTCTATAATCAATGTTCTGTTTTTCTGCTATTTTCTTTATTAAATATCCATATTTATTATTAACTTCTTCTTGTGTAAAACCAAGAGCAGTTCCAAAACTTGTTTTCATTGTCAAATCATCAAGATTATTTAATTCCGAGAATATTGAAACTTTGGAAAATTTTGAAACGCCTGTTATAAAAACAAATCTTAATAAATCTTCATTACCTTTAATTGTTGAATAAAAATCTTTTAAAGTATTTTTAATTTTCACTCTTTCAGAAATATTATTTACATTATCGAGTAAAGGCTTGTCATATTCATCTATTAAAATAACCACTTTATCAATTTTATGATATTCTTTAATAAGTTTCTCAAATTTTTGATACGATCGTTTTCTATTAATAATAATTCCATTATCTTCTGCTATATCATCAATTGCAAGACAGAGATTTTCTTCTAATTCATCAGCTGTTTTTGCCCTCATTTTATTAAGAGATAGATGAATTATAGGATATTTTTTCCATTCAATTTGTTTATTATAGATATATAAACCTTTAAAAAGTTCTTTTTCTCCAAGAAAAAAAGATTTTAGGGTTGATAGAGTAAGAGATTTGCCAAATCGCCGTGGACGTGCAAGAAAATATTGACCTGTTTGTGGTTCAATTAAATCAAAAATATATTTAGTCTTATCAACATATAAAAAATCCTGCTCAATGATTTTACTGAATGTATAAACACTGGTAGTCAAAAACATTTTTTTTTTCATATCTATATTATAGTATTATTGATTAATTAATTCAACACCCTATATAAATGTAGGGGCGAACCTATGTGTTCGCCCATTTCTTTATAATATACATAAATAAAAAAAAATTTGATAGTTTATTAGATAATGATATCGTTTTATTAATTAAAAAATAATATAAAGAAATATAAAAATTAATAAGAGCTGGGCGGACACAGAGGTCTGCCCCTACATATTTAAATCAAAAAAAAAAGCCCCTTGTAAAAACAAGAGGCTTTCTTTATTTAAATTATTTATTGCATATAATTAAATATTAATTACATACAACTATTTACTAATTAGAACTTATATTTAATTCCAACCAGAGCTCTCCATCTTGAGTACTCTTGATTTAAGTTGTATCTTGCATCTGCAGTTGTAGCATCTCCATTAAAACTATATGTAGGTATACCGTCTGCGTTATTTCCTCTCCATCTAAGAACACTATCATTATACTGAATATATCTATAATAACCCCATTCTTTATTAAAAAGATTTAATAAATTTTCAATGGATATTGACAATTCAATTTTCTGTCCCTTTAAGCCAGGTATTTTAATATCCTGAGCTAATCTGAAATCAACCTTATGGAACCAAGGATCTCGTCCAATATTTCTTGGTGCGATTTCTCCTCTATGAGCATCAAGAGCTGGGTCATCAGAAATATATTTATCAAGATCAGCCCATGAACCGTCTGTCAGGATAATATCACTTTCATTTGCAGGAACATATATTGAGTCATTTGCATAACCGTCACCATTGATATCATACTGATAGATATATGAAAAAGGTCTTCCTGATCTTCCTTCGTAAAAGAATGAAACAGTAGTTGGTGAATTGGGTATCAAATTAAACTTTTTTACCACAGCAAGAACAAACCTGTGAGCAGTTGAATAATCTGAAATACTCATTTCTGCATTATTTGGATCACCGGTATGAACTCTATATCCCCAGTTTGAAACAGCCTGTGAAGAATTACCACTATTCGTATCATAAGCAGCACCGTTTGTATAAGACATATTAATTAAACCGCCACCCTTTAACTCTTTTTGAAGTTGGAATGATAATGAATAACTATAGCCCTGACTTGCATTAGTAAGATTAATAACATGGTAAAAATTTCTATCTACAAAACTTGTATAGTACCTGCTTCCACTTGGATTACTATATAGTGGTCGACCATCTACAGGATTAGTACCAACCTGTGCAATATTAAGGTTCTCATATTTTATTTCATTGATATTTTTTGTATAAAGAAATTCAACAGTTCCAGTAAATCCAAAAGGAAGATCTCTGTCGATAGCAAGATTACTTCTCCAGATCTGTGGGAACATAAAACTTTCATCGGCTAAATTAATAGCTGGTGCATAAGAACCTGAAACATCATGTTGGTTATTTGGATCAGCAATAAAATCCCAGTTACCATAACCAGAAAATTCCGCTATAGTCATACCAGTATTACCAAACTGATTTGAGATCCAAACCATTGGAACTCTTCCAGTAAAGATACCTGTACCACCACGAATCTGACCTTTAACATCACCAGGAAGATCATAGTTAAATCCAAATCTAGGTGCCCAGTGAATATTTCCACTTGGAGCCTGATCAGTTTTAACACCAAAGGCTGCAAGAACAGCTGGGTTAGCAATTGGATTTTCTGAGAATAGAGGAATATCAGCTCTGATTCCTAATGTTAAAACAAGGTTTGCTGAAGCCTGCCATTCATCTCCAACGTATAGACCAATGAGAGTTGCAGGAAATTCAGCTGGTGCATTTGGATCTCCTGTTAATGAAACATTTGTTCTGAAACGATAAGCATTACCCGCTTC
This sequence comes from Candidatus Aminicenantota bacterium, assembly GCA_029939015.1. Classification (GTDB taxonomy): domain Bacteria; phylum Acidobacteriota; class Aminicenantia; order UBA2199; family UBA2199; genus JAOZTV01. Next base: position 1,733 of record JAOZTV010000152.1, on the reverse strand, counting down.
AAATGCATCAAGATCATCAAAATAATATGCACCAAAAGCTCTCTTTACAAAAATATTCATAAATTTATAAAACTCATTATGTGTACCTATAGTAAGAGTATGTTTACCAAGATTTAAAGTAAAATTATCTGTGATCTCTATAATATCCTGATCAAGCTGGTTTTTTGTAGAATATGATTCACTACCAGCATAAAAATCTAAACTATCAATAAAAATATTAGGAAAATCTTCCCCTAGAGGTCCCCTATTATCTCTGATTGTTGTGTAATTTAACACTAATTCGTTAAATTTATTGGTTCCAAAATTACTATTTAACTGCAGAACAAGTGAATTACTTGTACTTTCCATTAGATAACCGGAATTTTCCCAGTTAAATGAATAAGCACTAGTTCTTCTCAATATCTCTTTTTCAGCCTTAACATAATTATTTCTCAAAGATAATCTATGATTTTCACTTAAATTCCAATCAAGTTTTATGAGGAATTGAGTAGATTTGAAATCATTAGAAACTGGACCAAATGACCCTGGGTCATATCCGTATCCATTAAGAAGATCAGTAAATCTTTGTGCATCTTCTAAATGACCATAATCTACAGGACTTCCACTTCCATCGATAACATAGTTAAGATCCTTCTGACTCTTTTCATTTTTCTGTTCAAAACTTAAAAAATAAAATAATTTATTTTTCATAATTGGACCGCCAAGAGAAAGACCATATGTACTTTCATTAAATTCAGAAAACTCTGAGAGATCGCCCATATCATCACCTTTTCTTACAAGACTTTCATTTCTTCCATAGAAAAATGCAGAACCATGCATTTTATTTGTACCAGATTTTGTAACTACATTAACTCCACCACCTGTAAATCCGCCATATTTGATGTCATAAGGAGCCATAACAATCTGAAATTCTTCAATTGCTTCCATACTTACTGGAGTAGTACTTGTCTGTCCACCTGGAGTTCCACTATCACTAAGACCAAAAAGGTCATTATTCTGAGCTCCATCAATCTGAATGTTATTATATCTGCTACTTCTTCCACCAGCACTAAACGATCCAGATGCTTCACCACTTACCATCTGTGGCGCCATTCTTGTAAAACTACTAATGTCCCTACCAACTGTAGGTAGATTTTCGATTGCAGAACTACTTACATTTTGTGCTGCACCTGTTCTAGCTGAATTGATTACAGAACTTGATGCTGTAACAGTTATATCAGCCTCTTTAATAGTAGCTAAATTAAGCATGAATTTAACATTTTTTTTCTCACCTAATTTAACATAAATGCCTTCAGTAACACCTGTAGTAAAGCCTTCTAACTCAGCTGTAACTTTATAAGGGCCACCAACTTTTACAACTTGAATTGCAAACTGTCCTAATTCATTTGTAATTGTTCTAAAAATAGTACCAGTAGGTACGTGCACTGCCTTAATCATAACTCCAGGCATTGCCTTACCGTCTGAATCAACAACAGCTCCACCAAAAGCACCAGTTGTTGAACTCTGTGCATAGGTTAGAGCTGGCAATAGCATAGCTATTGACAACATAACTAAAATAAATTTTTTCATAAATTCACCTTCCTTTTTTTTTATTTAATATTATACTACAAAAAATATATATTTTCCATTAAAAAAAAATTAATTTTTTGTTAATTATTTTTCTTAAAACTCTTCCAAGCAAACAAGCTCCCATCCGTTAAATATTGCTGCGAGTTTTATCAGTTTTGTATTGC
>JAOZTV010000472.1 GCA_029939015.1 Candidatus Aminicenantota bacterium | reverse complement strand
AAAACCTAAATATTCATGATATATATTAGATAAATGACAACTTTTTGTCAAGTTTACTTTTGTCTTGACAAGAACTTTTTTTTACCTTATAATTGCTCTAGACATTAGTTGCGACTAACAACTGTGTTTTAATATAAAAAAGGAGATATAGAATGGAGTTTTTAAACAAAGAGAGTTTTAAAGAGAAAGTATTTGATTTTGAAAAAGAGAAAGATTGGAATTTTAAAGGAGAATTACCCTGTATAATTGATTTTTACGCTGACTGGTGTGGCCCTTGTAAAATGGTTGCTCCTGTATTGGAACAATTGTCAGAAGAATATAAGGGAAAAATTAATATTTACAAAATTGATACAGAGAAAGAACAGGAACTTGCTGGAGTTTTTCAAATCCAGAGTATTCCATCAATTCTTTTCTGCCCCAAAGGTGAAAAACCTCAGATGTCAATGGGTGCTCTTCCAAAAGAGTCATTTGTTGAAGCAATTGAGAATGTATTAAAAGTTAAGTAGTTATATATAAGGGAATAGGGATAAGGGGTTAGGCAATAGTAATTATTTAGTTCAACTATTCCCTATTTCCTAACTCTTTACAACGGAAACGAAACAATACTTTCTGTTCCCTTATTTATTTCACTTTTAATTTCAATATTTCCACTATGTTGTTCAATCAGTTTTTTTACAAGTGATAATCCAAGTCCTGTACCCTCTTCAAATGCCTTTGCATTAGAGGTTCTGTAAAACTCTTCAAATATATTACCTAAGTCGTCTTCACTAATACCAATACCTGTATCTTTAATAGAAAGAATTATTTTATCTTTGTCAAATAATAATGAAACTGTGACTACACCTTCAAATGAGTATTTTATGGCATTATGTATCAAATTTCTGATTATTTCAGTTAAAGCATCACTATCTGCTTTTAATAATGGGATGTTTTTATCTATATGAGTTTTTATTCCAATTTTCTTTTTTTGAGAATAAGGAGTAAGTTCGGTAATCATTTTTTCAGTCAGGGTACTTATGTCGATATCTGTTTTGTTTAATCTGAAATTTTTTGCCTCAATTCTTGAAAGAGATAAGAGGTCAACAACCATATCTTTCATACTTTTAACCCTGATCATACTTCTGTTGAGAAAATCAATTTTTTTATTATCATCAACTGAATCATATCCCCTTACTACTACTGAAAGCATACTTAATATGGCACCAATTGGAGCTTTGAGTTCATGCTCAACACGGTAGAGAAAATTAGTTTTAGATTTGTCAATTTCTTCAAGTTCAATATTCTTTAATTCAAGTAGTTTCTTTTGTTCTAATAGTTCGTTCTTTAGTATTGTAAGGTCCAATTGTTTTTTCCTTATTGGTCTCATTATTGTTGTTGCAAAATAAACTGTAATAATAAGGGTGATACTAAATATAATAAGAATAAAAAACTCAGAATATCCTGATCTATCCTTTAGTTCATGAATAAAATAGAAGAAATTTTTATGTTCAAGTTTCCCAATATATTCCAAATATGTCATCAAAGACTGAATAATAATTGTAAAAAATGCCCAAAAATAGGCATTGATTCTTGATAACATTATACTACTGATAACCATGTGAAAAATAAAGAAAAACAACATCGGTGTAGTAATTCCACCAGTATAATAAACTATTGTAGATAGCATTACCAGATCAACAAATATTTGTATATTGATAAAAATCAACCGTTTTTCTACACATTCTTTTGATTGACCTTTTCTTCTCTTTCTTAAAAAAGAATATCTCAGGTAAAAAATAAAATTAGAAAAGAGTATAAGTATTCCTATCATTAATATTGGATATACGGTATCGGCACTTATTTTAAAAAAAGCTTTACTCATAATTACACCGAAGAGCAAACCTACACAGGCAATCCACCTTAATCTTATTAACCAGATGACATTTTCGCAAACACTTTCTATAGATATTGTTCCGGTGTATCTATCAAAAAAATTTTCTTTATGTAAAGGTATATTTGTTTCCATTGATGATTTTAAGGAATTATAGTTAAAAAGTCAACAATATAATGTCGTGTTGCTAAAATCATTCTATTCGTACCTATTTTGTACCTATTTTGGGGACAGGCAAGAATAATTCAAATTCCAAAAGATATCTCAAAAAAAGGATTTATTATTGAAATTAAAAAATTGAGC
>JAOZTV010000471.1 GCA_029939015.1 Candidatus Aminicenantota bacterium | reverse complement strand
ATTTTAGATCCTGATAATGGAAAAGTATATAGAAGTCAACTCGAAGTAGTTGATAATGGCAATAAACTTGAAGTATATGGATATATAAAAGTAATATTCAAAATAGGAAGAACTCAAACCTGGCTAAGGTCAGATTATAAAGAAGAAAGTTAAGCTTTTAAAAAAAACGTAGGGGCAGACCTATGTGTCTGCCCTTTTTCTACAATTGAGTTCATAAATCAGGAATTTCTATATTCAATGATAAGTTTTTTGATTTTCTGATAAATTTCATTAGAAAAAACCTTACCCTTTAAAAATTTTACATTTATGTCTGATTCTTTTTCCCATTTTTCAATATCTTCCTGCTTTAGTTTATTTATTATAAGCCCATGCTCTTTCATAGTATTAATTGCTTCTACTTCTAAAACCTTTGTTTCCTCATCAAGCTCTTTCGCGATTTTTTCTGCAATTAAAAGTAATTCTTTTCTTATCGCTTTGGGAACCCTTTCCCATTTGTTTTTATTTATAACAACAGCACCATAAACTGGCGCTACATTAAGCGACATCATATTAGGGGCTAAGGCAAAATATTGTCCTGATGCAGCTACAAGTGGGGGCATAAAGAATGCATTAACCATTCCACTCTGAAGGCTTACCATAAGGTCTTTTAGTTCAATAGGAATAGTATTAAAACCTGCATTCTTCCATGATTGCTCAATAATTGGTTTACCGGTTGTAAAAAATAGCCTTTGCTTTTTTAAATCATCTGGAGTAGCAACCTTTGTTTTAGTAAAAAATTTAATCCATCCTGCCATTGACCACATCATAACCTTATAACCTTTATTTTCAATTTGTTCTTCAAATATTGGCCTAATACCCTTAAGGACAAAATCAAGTTCTTTGTCAGATCTGATAAGTAGGGGTATATTTATCACATAGAAATCAGGGTAAATACTCGTTAATCCAACATTTGATAAGAGTGATCCACTCAAAGTTCCGATCTTCATTTTTCGGATCATTGCTCTTTCACTGCCTGCTATACCACCGGGATAAATTTTTAAATTTATCTTACCGTTTGATATTTTTTTCCATTCTCTACTAATTTTTTTTAAGGCCTTATCCCAGGGTGATCTTGCAGGTGCAATACTACCAATTTTTATTGTAAGGCTGTAAAGGTTGTAAAAACTAAAAATAAAAAACATAAAAATTAATACTAAAACTATTTTTTTTTTCATAAAATAAACTCCAAAAACAATAAACTATTATCAGCTATTTTTAAGTCAAAATCAATAGTTAATATTAAGAGTAAAAGCGAATAAAATAGTGATAAATCCAATATTAATAAATAATTGTTTCATAATAATCCCCTAAAATCTAAAGATGTGTACATCTATGAGTTTGTAAAATAGAATTATATAAAACCCCAAAATATTTTGCAATGCTTTTTATTGTTATTATTATTTAATTTTTTGTTTTTTTTAAAAAAGGGTGGGTGGCGGGTTTTTTTTTCATAAATTTTGATAAAAACATCAATTAAACATCGACTTAGGGCTTGCGTATAAATAAGTTATTTTTACGCGAGCCCTTAGTAAAAAACAGCCGATAATGCTTATGCTAATTTGCTTTATCAATAATTAATTTAATCTCCTCAATAGGCAAACCAGTAAATTTTGAAACATCCTCAACCTTTATACCCTGATTGAGCATATTCATAATAAGTTCAGTTTTACCCTGTTGCACCCCTTTCAGTATTCCAGTCTGCATTCCTTTCTGCATTCCGGTTTGCATTCCTTTCTGAATACCCTGTTGAATTCCTTGATCTCTTCCCTTATCTATTAACCTCTGTCCTAAATTTGGCATTTGTTCACCCCCGATTTTATTTTTTTCTAATAATTCTATGATTTCATCTTGACTATAGTCATTTGTAAACATTATATATGTTAATGATTTTTCTAAAAAATCTTTATCTTTAACCAATCCATTTTTATACCAGAATTTTAATACCTCTTCCAGTTTTACAATTTCTTTCTCAAATATATTTTTCATCAATAATATTTGAGCAGTTAATTTAATGTTTTCTGTCAATTTTTGATACTTTTTTTCTTCAATATTCAAATCCTTAGTATCAAAGAGCAAATAAGTAAAATTTAATAATTTTTCTTTTATTTCTTTTGATACTTCAAACTTGTCAACAAAAG
>JAOZTV010000151.1 GCA_029939015.1 Candidatus Aminicenantota bacterium | reverse complement strand
GCTGCAATAAATAATGCAGTATCTCAAATAGAAAAACAGTTTGGAAAGGGCGCAATAATGAAATTAGGTGGTGATAGTGCAGTAAAGGTTCCTGCAATTTCATCTGGATGTCTTTCTTTTGATATAATAAGTGGTATTGGAGGCTTTCCAAGAGGAAGAGTTTCTGAAATTTACGGACCAGAAGCATCAGGTAAAACAACATTAGCCTTACAGGCAATCGCAGAAGCTCAAAAAGCAGGAGGCACTGCAGCTTTTATTGACGCAGAACACGCCCTTGACTCTATATATGCAGAAAACCTAGGTGTTAATATTGAAGAACTTTATATTTCTCAACCTGATTACGGTGAACAAGCTCTTGAAATAGCGGAAATTCTTGTCAGATCAGGCGGTGTTGATATTATTGTTATAGATAGTGTTGCTGCACTTGTGCCTAAGGCTGAACTTGAAGGAGATATGGGTGATAGCCACATGGGTTTACAGGCAAGATTAATGAGTCAGGCATTACGAAAATTAACTGCTCTTGTTGCAAGGTCAAAAACTGTTTTTATTTTTCTCAACCAATTAAGAGATAAAATTGGTGTTTTCATGGGCAACCCTGAAACAACTACAGGTGGCAAAGCCTTAAAGTTTTACTGTTCAATGCGTGTAGAAGTTAGAAAAATCCTTACTTTGAAAAGTGGTGTTGACATCGTAGGGGGAAGAACACGTTTGAAAATTGTTAAAAATAAAGTTTCTCCTCCATTTAAGTTTACAGAAGTTGACCTTCTTTTTGGGAAAGGTCTTTCAAGAGAAGGTGATATAATTGATTTAGCCGTAAAATATGAATTAATTGCAAAAACAGGCTCATGGTATTCTTATGGGGAAGAAAAACTTGGACAGGGAAAAGAAGCCGTAAGAAAACTATTTGAAGAAAACAAATCACTTTATGAGGAAGTCAAACATAAAATTTTAATTAAAGAAGGATTAGTTGAAGAAAAAAACACAAAAAAAGATACTGTTGTAGAAAAAAAAAAATCTAAGTGAAAAATTTAAAGGTTTCATTAGGTTTTAGCTTATTACTTATACTTTCAAGTTTTTTTATCGATAATATAAAAACATTTACCAAAACACCCATCGGTATTGATATTGTAAACTATGTTGTCTTTGGATTATTAATCCCTTTTTTTATTATTGTGTTTATAAAAGTATTATTAAAAAAGAGTGATGAAAAAGCTACCACCATATTGATTATAATTGGAATAATTTTGTATTTTTTTATTATCAAAGCTCATACTAGTTTGATTATAAAATTATCCCTATTTCAATTTATAGCCCTTGGAGTGATTTATTTTTTTGAAAATAAGCAACAATCTTTTTGGCCAATTCTGTTAATTTTAATTACCTCTATTTTTGTTGAGTTCACAATTAACAGAACTTTGTCTATTTCCTTTTATTATTATAATATCTTTATAAATACCTTAATGGGGTTTTCAGGATATATAGCTGCTACCATTGCTTTTAGAAGATAGAAAGTTTTTAATACCGTCCCGTGTTCCAAGGTCATAAAATGACTCAAGAGGAAAACCTCCCATACTAAAAGGTGGTACAATATCCGGATTTATATCTAATACTGATTTATTTAAAAATTTATATAAACCTCTACCAATAGACTTTCTAAAACCAAAACAACCCCAATAACTATTATAAAATTGATAATCTTGTTTGGGTTTATCTTTAAAAAGTGTTATTTTACCTTTTTTAACATTCATAGCCCCTAAGTTAATTAAATCCTTTTTATTCTTTGTTTTTATATACCCAAATACAGTTTCATAGCTATCCAATTTATTTGTAATAATGTCTATAAGAGATTTCCTTTTTATTTGAATATATGTATCTGGAAGCAGTACTATATTAAAATCGGAGTAATTCTCTCTTGCTGAATAAATAGAACCCGGCCACTCTTTATACTTATTATTAAAATATGATTTTCTAACATCATAATCCGGGAGTTTATTTTTTACATATTCATAAACTTCTTCTTTTTGTGGTGTAATAACTACGCATACTGTTATTTTATGTTTTTTAAAATTGGTTTTTTTAATATGATAAATTGAAAAATCAATAAGTCTTATACCTTTTTGGATTTCAAATAATTCTTTAGAATAGCCTAAATCTAATCTGCTACCTAGTCCTGCACTTGGTAAAATAATTGTAGTATTCAGCAATTAATTAAAATGGGCAGATTCTGCCCATAAATATCTTATCTTATATTTAATAATTTTTCAACAAGACGACTGTGCTGGTTAGTTGAGTTTTTTGATTTACTAGTTGGGTTTGTCTTATTGCCACTCCATGTTCCGTTTGCCGTAACATCATCAACGGAGACAATAATATCACCCCTCATATTATTTACTGTACTGAAAGACCCTACTAATCTAATTGTAATTCTGGGATCAAAGTTTGTATATCTTATTGTGACGTCCTTATCCTGAACAGTGTATACACCAACATCACCATATTCATCTACAAAAGTACCTTTGTCAAGTTGGCCTGTAAAACTAAACCAGAGGTTATCGTTTATTGGTTCATCAAAGATAATTCCATCAGCAGGAATTCTTTCGTTTACATTCCAACGTCCACTTATATCATAAACTTCTTCTGCTTTTTTTTTTAATAATAATATTGCTACTGCAGCAATGATAATTATTCCACCAGCAACAAGCAAGATCGGAAATTTTTTCTTTTTTTTCCCCTCTTTTACAATTACTTTTTTTATTGGTTTCTGTTGTTCAATCTTTTTTACCGGTTTTTGGACTGCATCTTTTAATCCCATTTCTTTTCTAACTTGAATAATAATTTTTTTAAATTCTAAATCATTTTCTTCCTTAGAAAAAGAAGGAAATGTTTCATAAACTTTTTTCAAGTTTTTATTAACCTCTGCATCTTCACCAACAGTATAATACACTTTTGCAAGAAGATAAAATGCTTCTGCAACATTTTTTTTTTGTTCAACAATTGCCCTTAAATTTTCAATAAATTTTTGAAGTACCTTTACAGATGCATCATAATTTCCCTGTTGATAGTATTTCCTTGCCTTAAGCAATATATCTTCCTCGTTGGCAAAAGAATATTCTGATGTCCCAATTAAAAAAACAAAAGAAATTAAAATAAATATACCTACTTTTTTTAATAGAAATTTACTAAACATTTTACACCTTCCTTAAAATAATTTTATTTTTATATTTAGATACCCTGAATGTTACTCTCCAGTTTTCTAAAATAACTTTATTACCTTTTTTATCTATTGGTGAGATAAAATTAATACTTTTAAGTTTTAACCATATTCCCCTTAATAATTTCTTTTTTGATAATTGAGGCTTTATTGTAAGATTATCCTGATTTATTTGTTGAACTGATACTTTGCCATACTCATTAATTCTAAGTTTTACTATCAATTGACCACTTATTTCTACACTATTCATAAAAAAATCTTTATTTTTGTTGACAATAATCCTTATGTTTTTAACTTTTGTTAAGTATGCCTTATTTATTTCTGGTTTTAATTTAAAAAGACTGACTTTTTTAATTTGTTTTTTTATTATTTTTTTCTTTTTCTTTTCTTCTTTTTCTTTTTCTTTATTTATTTTTATTTTTTCAATTTTTATTTTATCATCTAATTTATACCATTCAAAAGTTTTTTTGTGTTTTTCCGCTTTTTTCAAATAATTAGCAGCTAATATGAATTTACCTTTTTGATAATAATCGTTTGAAAGATTAAAATATTCATTATATTTTTTGTCATTCTCGGTTATTTCCAGGACTTTTTTATTTTCTTTCTTTATAAATGAATCTTTTTTTTTATTTTTAACTACCTTTGTTTCGGGAACTTCAGTATTGTTATTATTTTCAATTTCTTTTGCTTTAATTTCTAATTTTTCTTTCTTAGTTACCTCTTTTTTTTCTTTTTTACTAATTATTTTCTTTTCATTATTTTTTTTATTTTGTTTTAGAAAATCTAAAATATCAGTATATTGATATAATGCAAATACCACACCTGCCATTATAATAATTATACTTATAATAGAAAACATTATTTTATTAGATTTGTTTTTTTCTTTTAAATAATTATTTTTTATTTTTTTTGTTTCGCCCGTTGCAATAAGGTCCAAAATTTCATTGGCATTTTGAAATCTATCTTTCGGATCCTTTTCTAAACATTTTTCAACTATATGTTTCATTTCCATAGTGATATCAGGACTAATACTTGCAATAGGTTTTGGTGCTTCATTGACATGTTTATATAGTACTTCAATTGGAGTTTCACATTTAAAAATTGGAGAGCCTGATATTATTTCATAAAGAGTTGTCCCTAGAGCGTATATATCAGACCTTTTATCTGCTACACCTTTTTTAATTTGTTCAGGTGATATATAATATGGTGTACCTATTAACATTCCTGTTTGTGTTAACGTCTTACTGGATATTGGTCTTGCAATACCGAAGTCTGCAAGATATATTCTATTAGTTTCCTTGTCTATCAAAATGTTTGCTGGTTTTATATCCCTGTGAATAATGCCCTTATTGTGAATATATTTCAATGCCGAAGCCATTCCTTTTACAACTTTCATAGTTAAATCTGTTTTTAAGGCCCCTTCTTTCTCAATAATATCTTTTAAACTAAAACCATTAACATATTTCATTACTAAAAATGCATTTTCATCAACTTTTCCAGTCTCATATATTGGTATAAGGTTTTTATGGTCAAAACTTGCATAGAGCTTTGCCTCTCTAATAAACCTTTCTACTACTTCGGTATCGCCTGTATGTTGTGACAGAAGAATTTTTATTGCAACTTTTCTTTCAAGAAGTTTATCTTTTGCCAGATAAACTTCTGCAAACCCACCCTTTCCTATAAGTTTTATAAACTCATATTTTTTTGACAAAGACAATTTTACAATTTCAATACTCATTTTACCAATAAGATTATAAATGTATAATAAAAAAAAATCAATAAAACATTTGAAAAAAATAATAAAATGAATTAATATAGGAAAGAATGAAATATTATGTTTTTTTGTTTATTATAATCAATATTACCTTAAACATATTTTCCTCTTATAATAAACCAATCCGGTCTCAGGAAAAATTAAAGCAAATTTTATTAAATGAACCAGTTAAGAGTATTAAACAATCTAAAGAATTAATAAATAGTATTTATTATTATTCAATTAAGAAGAATAATACAGTAGAAACATTCAATTATTTTAGTTCTCTAACAAAATATAATAAATTTAAATCATTATTGCCATTTATTTTTTTTAAGATGTCCGAATATAAAGCGAATAATAAAAAAAAAATTTATCTTAACAAATCATTATTATATTCAAATAATAATAAAGATATGTCTTTTTCATTATCAAATTTAATTAAATATTACCAAGCTAATGAAAAGACAAATAATAATGAATTATTTTACTTAAAAAAGCTTCTTAATGTACAAATTAAATTAAATGATTCTATTGGGCTTATAAAAAACTATTACAATATAGGAAAATTTTATAAAAAAGAGATTGATTATTTTAATGCTATAGAATCTTTTGCAAAATCAATTGAATATTCCAAAAAGTCTAATGATTTTCTACTTGGAAGATTATATATAGAAATCGCAAAAATTTTCTATATAATTGATAAAAAGAATTTAACAGAAAATTTTTTAAATACTGCCCTAAAAATATCACAAACAAATAAAGATAATAGTCTCTTAAGTGAAATATATCTATTTTATAGTAATGATTATTTTAATAGAAAAAAATATGACAAAGCATTAAAATATATTTATAAAGCTATGAAACACGTTGATAAAAATAATTTCATAAATAAAAAAAATATTCAATTTTTAATGGCAAAAATTTTGCTTAAACTATCACAAAAAAAAAAAGCAAAAAATATTATAAAAAATTTAATTACATCAGAATTCAATAGAAATTCTTATAAAAACCTACTGCCTATTATTAGTTTCTATACAGAGCTATTAATTATTGATAATAATTTGGATGAAGCTAATACATATATTCTTAAAATTGACGATATTTATGCACCATATTATAGATATTATTATTATTATTATTATTTAAAGGCTCTTTATAATCAAAAACAAAATAATAAAATAAAAGCTGAAAAATATTTTGATAAAACTTTAAACAGTATAGATAAAATTTTCAATAATACCATCGTTAAAAGCTTATTTATGGATGATATTAAAAATATTTACAAAAAAATAAGTATATTTATAGTTTCATTAAACAATAAAAAAAATATTAAAAAAATTGTTTATTTAAACGAATTAAAAAACTATACTTTTAGAAACAAAAAAAAACTTATTAATAATAAAATTTCTTCAATAAGTAAATTAAAAAAATTAGTTTTAAATAGTGATAATAAAAATAAAATATCAAAAGAAATAAAAAAATTAAATATAGATTTATCAAAAGGTTTTAGAAAACATAAATTTATAAATTTTAATATAAAAAGAATTTCAAAAAATCTAAAAAACAACCAACTATTAATTAAATATATAATATTAAAAAATGACTTATACATCGTATATATCAACAATAATAATATTAATTATATTGTTAAAAAAAATGTTATGAAAAATTTAATATACTTAATTAATTCATTAACTAATCCTTTAGATGATTTTACCAATGGTAATGTTGATTATCTTAGAGTTCATTTTAATACTAATGCCGCAATTAAATTATACAATATATTACTCAAAGATGTTTTAACTATAAATAAAAACATAAAAAATATTTTTATAATACCAGATGACATATTGTTTACACTTCCTTTTGAGACATTAATAACAGCAAAAAAAAAATTTAATATAAATAAGAATATTCTATTTTTAAAATATAGAAAATATTCTTATCTCATTGAAAAATATTCTATTTCATATTATTTTTCAATTTTTAAATTTTTAAATTCAAAAAAAAAAAATTATAAAAAAAAAAAATATAGATTTACTTTTTTTGGCAACCCAATTATAACAAATAAAATGCAACTATTATTTAAGCCATTACAATCAACTCTTCATGAATTAAATCTAATATCAAAAAATTATACTAATATGCTTTCTTTTACAAAAAACAATTTTAATTTATTAAATTTTAGAAAGTATGCAAAACAATCAGATATTATTCATATAGCTACTCATTATTTAAAAAACAAGGAATATCCAAATTTTTCCTCTTTATTATTTTCAAAAAACAAAAATAATAAGTCTCAATTCTGTTATGCTTATGATATTTATAATTCTGAGTTAAATAATAAACTTGTTGTATTAAGTGCCTGTGAAAGTTCGGATAAAAATCTAATTGGATTAAATGGGTTGACAGGGATTATTAATGCCTTTAAGAATGCAGGAACTGAGTCTATCATTGTTAGTTTATGGCCTGTTGACCAATACAATTCGACACTCCTACCAATATTTTATAAATATTTAACACAAAATACATATTCTAAACAGTCAATTTCCAATGCATTAAGATTATCTAAAATAGAATTTATCCACAAAATTGAAAAAATTAATCCCAAATTAAAAATGTCGTACTCCCATCCCTTTTTATGGTCAAATTTTATTTTATATAATCTAAATTAATATAATTATCAAAATTATCATTTTTGTTAACAGATGTAGAAATTACCTGTAAATTTGGATAGTTATTCAGAATTTTTTCTATGTTTTTTTTGTCTATAGCAGTATCAAAATCATCTGTAAAGAAGACAGGGTATTCTTTTTTTATATTATTATATAATTCAATAAAAGATATATATATTAGTAATAAACCA